>CAZOXC010000085.1:0-8639 GCA_964583205.1 uncultured Pirellulaceae bacterium
CCCTAATTTTTCTCGGGGTATGACGTTTATGAGCCTTTTGGCAATCCTATATCATCTTGTTCCTGATCCTCCGGTCCTGGGAGCGGTAAATGGGGAAGAAAAGTATGACCGAAACTTTCCCAAACCCAGTATTCAATCGGGAAAACCCCGAATTTTAGCCAGTATCGACCCCACAACATCGGGCACTTATCTGGGTGTCAATCAGCATGGAATGTTTTGCGGGGTGATTCCAAGGCGGAAAAAGGCCGACCCGATTAGTCCTAAATCTCGCAGTGCTTTGTGCCGAGACATGCTGCGAGCCGGATCAGCGCGGCAAGCAGTCGATTTAGCCATGGAAGAGCTGCATTCAGGCCAATATCAGGGCGTGAATTACGTGGTTGCCGATGGCGAGTCCGGTTGGGTCATTCACTCGGGCAACGATACCAACGTGGTCGAACTGAAAGAGGGGTTAAGCATTATTGGTGATAATGATGTTGATGACCCTACTGATGAACGAGTTGCGATGGCTCGACGCCTGCTTACCCTGCAGATGCTTGATTCACCCGTGAAATTCCTGGCGGTGGCCAGCAAGGTTTTTGCTCGAGCACCTGGTGCTCCCGGTCGACCGAGCATGGTTTTGCGTGACAAGTACACCGGCACGGTCAGCTCGACGTTGATCTCACTGGGCAAGAAACCTCGTGATGCGATTTATCAGTATGCCAATGGCGCTCCGGACGAGGTCAAGTTCGAAGATTACTCGCCGATGTTGCGAGACATCTTGAGCCGAGGCCTGCGGGAAGCTCGCACTCGCGCTACTGCCTAGGCGAAACAATTTGAAACCTATCACGCCGCAGCGGTTTTTCCGTTGCGGCGTTTTTTTGTTGCTCGTTTTTTCGTAACGCGCTGCTTCGCCGGCTGTTTTTTTGTAGCCGACTTTTTCGAAGTGGCGGATTTGTTGATCTGATAAATCAACGCGTTGCCTCGTTTCCCGACCACCCGCGCAGTTTCGGTTTTACGCAAGCAATAGGCGACACGCTGTGCCACCCAGCGTTCGATCTCCAGAGCCTCCGCCAGTTGTCCGGTATCGAATTCGTTCCTCAATTCCTGCGGGACAAAATCGGCCAGATCCTGATGCGTCCGCAATGAAAACAGGTCGACCACTTCCAGCAACGACTGGTCGTGCGATTGATGCTTGCGTCGTCTCCACTGGCGCGATTTAGGTTTGGTGCGAAACTCTTCAATGGTGATCAAGGGAACTGTCAATTTGAGTCGAGGGTGCGGGAAGACTTGAGTAAAGTGAATCAACTCGTGAAAGATATCGATTCGAGTACCCCGCTTGGGGCTCCAGCGGCGGCTTTTTTCTTTGCCGTTTTTGCGTGTCAACTGGATCAGTTGTTTGCGAGCAATCACGGGCTTGATGATCTCGACATCGTGATTGAGGACCAGGTCTTTGATCTTGTCCCGAATCGCCGACAGTCCGCTGACCTGGACTTCCACCAGTTTGTCGCCGTCGACAATGTCAATTCGGTAGCGTCCCAAGGTGACTTCGATTTCCGAATTCTCACCGGCGAAATGCTGCTTGAGTTGTCGATGGAGTGTCCGTTCCATGGCTGTTTTTCATCCCTGCCTAATTCATCGGCCAGCTTGCTGTATCAAATTACCTGGCAATTCGTCCATTCCTGATTCTGCTTACTTTTGTCGCGACAACTCTTCGAAATGCCGAAGAAATTCGTCGCGAACGCTGTTTTTCAACGAGTCCACATGTTTGATCAATTGTTTGTCTGATTTGAAATCCAGCAAGAATACTAACTGGTTGAGATCTTTTTGGCTGGTTGGCATGTCATGCCGCGCGGGCAAATCCATCAAGCGAATGCGTGCTTCAATGTGCCGAAATGTTTCGTAGGCTTCCCGAAACAGATTGGCTCTTTGTGGGTTGATCAAGTCTTTTTCAAGCAGCGTTTTCACCGCGGCCAAGGTTCCCGGCACCAGCACTTCAGGATGCTCTGCTGCGTGTTTGAGCTGGCTGGCTTGAACCGCGAATTCGATATCCACAGTTCCTCCGGGCGTCCGTTTCAGGTTGTGCGGTGTGGCGCCTGTTTGCCACTGAATTCTCTTCTCGACAATTTCATCCGCCATCGCAGCCTGCCAGGGTTGAGATCCAACAATGCTGCGAACGATGTTACGCACTTGGCGGCGAGCGGAAGAATCTCCGGTGATCGGCCGCGCCTTGCAAAGAGCCTGGCGCTCCCAGAGTTGACCTGAACCGGACTCAAAATAACGTTCAAATTCGGCCAGTGACACGGCCAGGGTCCCGCTCTTGCCGGTAGGCCTGAGACGACTATCAAGTTCAAACAGTTTGCCAAACGGGCCCAGCGAGGTCATCCGTTTGGTAATGGCTGCCGCCAGTCGCTCGAAAAACTCCTGGTTGTTGATGGAGCCCTGATCCGTTTTTCCGATTCCTTGATACAGAAAAATCACGTCCAAGTCACTGTGGTAATTGGGTTCACGACCACCCAGTTTGCCCATCGCCAGAATGATAAACTGGCAGGGCAGCGGCTGGCCCTGTGGTTCGTAAAGTGGCTGTCCGTAGCGATCGACCAACCGGTCCAATTCGAATTTTGTTATCGTCTGCAGGCAAACTTCAGCAATGTCGGACAGGCTGGCGTGCGTCCTTGCAACGGAGTCCCGACCTTCCACATCGCGAATACCCACGCGAAGGTGATTGAGATCCTTGAACGCGTGAATCACCAGATCGATATCGTCAACGTCCTGTACCAGATCGGCGATGGTTTTTCGCAAGTACATTCTGTCGGGCAGTTGTTTCATCAACAGCGAGTCCAACAAGCCATCGATCATTCCTGGATGACTGGCCAGAATATCGCACAGGTAAGGACAAGCCGCACACATCTTGATAAACAAGTTCATGATTGGAGGGTTGGATCGAAACAACTCCCACAACAGCGACTTGCCACCCAGGTTCGCACTGACTCGGTCAAGTGCCACCAGCGTTTCACGAGGACTGGGGGTTTGCGAAATCCGGCTCAGCAAGTCTCGTGAAATCGCCGCCAGGAAATGTCGGCAACGTGATCTGGAAGCAAAAAAGTGCTCGGCTCGGCCCAGCGAGTTGAATTTGGCCAGCGCCTCGCGGGAATCACTGAAACCGTATTGTTCGAAAATCTGTTGCACCCATTCCGGATCCGGTTGGGGGTCCAGAATCAAATCGCATTCATCGAAATCCGTATTGGATTCTGAGTCGGGAAAAGCATCATGCAGGTGATAGTTCAGAATCTGGCGGTTTTCGCCGGTAATGGTGGTTAGTTGCTGTTTGAATCGATCCAGCGCGCTGTCGCCGGTAAAGCCCATGCGAATGGCCAACTGCGTCTGCTCATTTTCCCGATCGGGTATTTGATGTGTCTGCAAATCGAACAGCAACTGCAGTCGATGCTCCAGCCGGCGCAACCAGCGATAATTCTGATCGAGGGTCAGATACTCCTGATCGGTTAACAATCCAGTCTGCAGCAACTGGCTCAGCGCTTCCAGCGTATTTGTTGTTTTCAATTCCGGGTAATACCTGCCATGAAGCAGTTGCAGAAATTGCACCGTGAATTCAATATCTCGAATCCCGCCCGGGCCGGTTTTTACATTTGCGGAATTCTCGCCAGTTGACTTTCCTTTGCGTTCCATACGTCCGCGGAGCGATTTGATTCGATCAATGTCGCTCAATGACAAGCGGTTCAGGTACACGAAAGAATTCAATTGCTCAATGAGATTCTCACCGAACTTGAGATTTCCGGCTGATGGTCGAGCCTTCACCAACGCCTGCCGTTCCCAGGTTCGACCTTCGATATCGTAGTAGGTCAAGGTCGCATCTGCAGTGCGGACCAGCGATCCCATGCTGCCGTGCGGTCTTAAACGCAAGTCCACTCGATAGGCGAATCCCAGTGAAGTTGTTTCCGACATCATCTTGACCAGTTCACTGGCCAGTTTTTGAAAGTACTCGGCATTCGAATATCGTTTGCCTTGATTCGAGTTCATCGCGTCGTGGCCATAGACCATGATCAGATCGATGTCACTGGAATAGTTCAATTCGTTGCCGCCCAGCTTACCCATGGATATCACGACAAATGGACAACGGCGACCTTCCTGAACAGGCCAGCTCCAGTCGCGATGTTGCAGAATGATTTCTGCGTAGTTGATCGAGGCCTGGCAAATGGCATCAGCGATGTACGAAATCTGTGTCGTGACCGTGCTCAGATCCTGTTGGCCGATAATGTCTCCGTAGGCCACACGCAGAGTTTCACGTCGCTTGAAGCGGCGCAGCGTCGCCAGCGCGGCTTGACTGCTTTTGGCTTTAAGTATTTCATCACGCAACTCGCGAACCAACATCATGCGGGAAACCGGTTGGCCGGCAGACAGTCGCAGTCCGTCGTAGCTTTCCGGGTCGCGAATCAGGATATCGCTAAGGTACTGACTGGTCGAAAAGATTTTCAGCAGGATCGGCAAGCCGGTCGGCTCTCGTTGGAAAAACGCGGCCAGCGAAAGAGGATTGCGACTGGCTGAAAAGAAGTCGATCAAGTTATTGACGGCGCGCTGCCCGTCGGCAAGCTGATCGTAGTGGGAACGGACACTCTGCAGCAGCCATTCCAGCAAATCATCAGTGATTCCCGCCTGGGAAAGGTTTTGCAATTCGCCGAGGGTCGGGCTGTTTGGCATGATTGCCTTCGGATTCGAGGCCTAGCCGATCATAGGGCGCGTCGGTAACGGCGCTTGGGCGTCGACTTCAAGCTGATGGATTCGATCCCTTCGATTGTATCCAGTGTTAACTTGCGATCGATTCGTTTTTCGATCGCCGCCAATTGAGATTTTTCCATGGGCGTGACCAGAGTAAAAGCAACGCCCTGTTTTCCCATACGGCCCGTGCGGCCAACTCGATGCACGTAGTCGTCGCTCAATTGTGGAATGTCGAAATTGATGATGTGTGAAATGTCGCTGACATCGATTCCTCGTCCCACCACATCGGTCGCCACCAGGAATTTTACTTCTGCCGCACGAAATCCTTTCATCACTCGATCCCGCTTGTTTTGCGGCATGTCGCCATGAATGGTTTCCACTCTTTGATCGGGAATGTCTTTGAGCATCTTGCGATACAGTCGCTGCGTTCCCAGTTTGGTCCGGCAGAACACGATCGCTTGTTGCGGCTTTTCACGTTTGACCAGTGCCAACAACAATTCGTACTTGTTCTTTTCCGCGACCGAGAAATAAGATTGCTCGATCGTTTCTGCGGCCAGTGATTTGGTGGAAAAGTTGATCAGCTTGGGTCGATTCATATACCGCTTGGCGATCTGCAGAATCGGATCCGGCAGGGTCGCGCTGAGCAACAGAGTTTGTCGTTCTCTCGGACAGCACTTCATAATCCGTTCGATGTCGGGACGGAACCCGATATCCAACATTCGATCCGCTTCATCGAGCACCAGAAATTCCAGGCGACTGGCATTCATGGTTCCACGCTTAAGATGGTCGAGGACTCGACCGGGCGTTCCCACGACGACATCGACGCCTTCCTGAAGTCGGTTGACTTGCGGACGCATCGGTTTGCCACCATAGATCGGCACGCATTTGATTTTCTGCTTGCCACCCAGTTTGAGAAATTCCTCCAGCACCTGCCCAGCCAACTCTCGAGTCGGAACCAGCACGAGTGCCTGTGGATGCAGTGGACGGTTTTTCGGCTCCAGTGTCTGCAGGATCGGGATCACGAAGGCGGCGGTTTTGCCGGTTCCCGTTCGCGCTTGCCCAATCAAATCGTTCCCCTCGATCGCCAACGGAATCAATCCAGCCTGCACGGGAGTGGGACGCTCGTAACCGGCGTCAGTGATGGTTTGCAGGATCTCAGGCTCAAGATCCATGTGATCGAAGGCTAATCGTTGCTTGCGTTTTTCGACTTGGCGTGTCACTTTATGATTAGTCGCTGTTTTCAAAATGGCCGTGGATGGCGAATTGCGGCTGTCCGAGGTAATCATGGGACAGCAAAACGTTTTCTCTTCTTATCTGACAAGTGGCCAAACGTACCCGTTTTTGCGGCTTTTTACAATGTCAATGTCGTCTCAGGCGGCTAGTTTGCCTCCGAATTGAGGATTCGATCACGTTTTTGCAAATGAACGATTTGGATTTAAGCATCATGGACCTTGATTTTGTTTCCCAGTTGATTGGAGCGATCGAAAACCCCCAGGATCAAACGCTGGACCAAGCTGCGATCGTGGCCCTGCGACCGCATTTTGAGACAATGCTCGACAACGAAGTCGACCAGTTGATGAATGAGTTCGTTCAACGTCGAGAGCTGCTGACTGAGCCGGGCAGCCAGATGCTGTTGGAGTTTGTCTTCGCCACACTGGGAATTCGAGCCTACAAGAGCTTTCTGACTCAACCAGAACCCTTGAGCAAACCACTGCTGGCATCAATCGAATCGATTTATCGAGCGGTGGAACCGGGGGCCAACTCCCGCAACCATCTGCTGGCATGGCTGGCGACGACGGATGACCCCAGCGCGATGAATTTGTTTACCGATCTGATGGTGGATGATCCGCCCATGAACGATCGAGGGATTGCTATCGCCTTCCAGCCATTCTTCCGCAGCCAGGGACAACATCAGCGCGCGTTCGAGAACTTGTTTCCCAGACTGCTGGACGCGGTACAACACATTGGCCTGGCAGCAGGTGTGCTGGACCTGGCCAATTTTTTGACTCGGCAAAACCACGTCACAACCCATCCGGCCACTGAACGCAAAGAAGCGCTGGTGTCGATTTTGGATCGAGTGACTCATGAACTGGAACAAATTGAACAAGGCAACATTCAAGGTGGCGCGGATCCGGTCAAACTGAGTGGCCAGATCGAAAACAGTGTCGTGTTGGTTGTGTCCCTATGCGATGCACTTGGTTTGATCGGCAATGATTCGGCGATTCCGGCATTGCAACGGACCTGCGAATTGCGTCATCGCCGGATTCAGACAGAAGCGGCTGCAGCCCTTTGTCGGCTGGGTGAAGAAGGTGGCAAAACCGTCATGCTGAACTTGCTGGAAGAACCTGTTTCCCGCCTGCGAGTCATCACCTATGCCGAGGAACTGGGATTCAAAGATGAGATTCCCGATCCGTTTTTGACTCCCCAGTGTGAAGCTGAAAGCCAACTGGCAATCTGGTTGGCTCGGCCCACCCAAATGGGATTCGCGCCTTCGCAAGTCAACGTGACGGATCATCGCAGGATGTTCTGGCCGGGATTCGATGATCCGGTCGACTGTTTCCTGCTGAGTTATAAATTCAGCTCGCCCGCAGGCGATATTGAAAACGTGGGTATCTGTGGACCGTTGACTCACGTGTTCGTTTCCAAGCTGACGGGGCTTGATCGGTTCGACCAGTACTCGGCATTCGCCGGCTGGCAAACCACGCATGAAGATTTGTACGAAGTTAAACACGAAAAGGCCTGTGTGGCCTATCACCGCGAGTGTGATGAACGGCTCCGTCGCGCCGAACGAAGTGGCTTGAACGAAATCGAGCCCTTCTTTCTGGGCTCGTTTTTCGGCGAGAAGATCCTGGTTTGCCAGGCAGTTCGAGAACAGAGCAGTGGCACGGCGATCATCGATGAAGATCGGGTCCATTGGCTGGCGGCCGGAGAGCCAGACTCGCCCATCGATGTGGATCTGGCTTACTGCATATACAAGGGCCGGCGTTTGCTCGACCACTTCAATCCAGAACTGCGACAGGAACTGCTGGCAGCACCGGAGGCTTCTTAGGTACTCAATAGAAACAATACTGAGCTGCGGCAAAACCAAACCAGAAGTACGGATATTAAATGCAGTCATGCAGCTTGGTTCATTAAAGCCGCCTGTCTATAATTTGGGAAAACACAGGAATTGGAATGACTGAATCAGAAAACCGCATCTTGATCGTTGATGACAACGAAGCCAACCGTGAACTCCTGGAAGTTCATTTGACCGGTATCAATGCCACACTGGAATTTGCCGTCGATGGCGAGGACGCACTGAACAAAGTGAACTCGTTTCAACCGGACTTGATTCTGTTGGATGTGATGATGCCCAAACTAAGCGGTTTCGAAGTTTGCCAGCGATTAAAGGACAATGAGAACACTCGACAAATCATGATCCTGATGGTGACCGCCTTGAGCGAGCTGGGTGACATTGAACGAGCCGTGGAAGCCGGCACCGACGATTTTCTGTCCAAGCCTGTCAACAAAGCCGAGTTGCTGAAGCGAGTTCAGAACATGCTTAAGCTGAAGGATGTTTCTGACGAAAACGAGCGCTTGCGGCGGTACATTCAGGAAATGGAAGAAAAACACCTCACGTCCTGAACGATGCTGGCTTGATCTATCGCCGCTGGTTTATTTTCAAATGGTCTCCCGCTAAAGAATTTCAGAGACAAGATTTCCTGCGGCCGGTCGAATTTGACCCTGTGTCGTTTCCAAATACGATAATTGAACACAGCACATTGACTGAAACTCCACAACATGATCACAGCGACCAGGCAGACGCCTCGGATGGTCACAACTCGAACGACATGGATCTGGTTGGAGATGTTGAGATTGTCGAGGAAGCTGATTTCGCGGGCGCGGAACGACCGCCGCTCCTTGAAACCAGAACAGCAATTTTCCTGCAG
>CAZOXC010000086.1:0-8631 GCA_964583205.1 uncultured Pirellulaceae bacterium
TTCTTGATGCGAGTCGAACTGCCCGATTGATAGGACTGGTTCAATTGCTCCCGCAATTGACGAACCTGCTGATTCATTTGCACGATCGTCGGGTGAGTGTCATCCCAGAAATTGTCTGATTTTTGTTTTTCGATTTCGATGTACAACTGAGAAATCTGTTGCTGCAAGGTGATCGAGGAAATTTCATCGTTGGGCCCCTGGTTGCCCGGCACAATCTGTTCATTGACGCTGGGTGTACCATTATTGATGGCCGTAACCAACTGCCCCTTTAACAACTGGTTGGCATCCATCAAAGCCTGACCTTGCTGTTGCAACTGTCCGACAAGGTTAGATTTCCATTGACTCAATGCCTGATCAACATGGGCAGTCGAGCGAGCCAATGAGACATCGGCGGCAACTGCGTTCGCCAGTCGATTGACGAACTCGATCTCATCTTGCGTGCCGGACCCGACGAACGAGAGTTGCAACTCGATCCCGTTGGACTTCTTATCTGATCGAGTACCAACTTTGATCGCGTCGCGAATCTGATTAGACTGACTCTCGTTCAGGAACTTGCTGGTAGTGGCAACTTTGCCGCGAACCTCACTCAGCAATTGTGAAAGACGCTCATCTTTGGTGTTACGAACGACGGCTTGAGCAATCATCTGATTCGCCGAGTTTCCATCCAACATTGTCGGATCAATACTCAAACGCACTTCCGTTGACGCTTGAAATTGATCAACCGAAAGTGGCCACAACAACAATGCCAATAGCACGACGGTCGTTGTTACGATCGCGAAAACATACGCACGGTACCTGGTACCTGCCTTATTTCGCGCCTCGTTTTGTGAATTGGATTGGTTCATCAAATTCCATTTTTTTGAACACTCACTGGTATCTGCGCAGCATCGGCTGGAGATACACCTAGACGGATTATCGTAAAACTTTACCTAAAGACTTTAACCGTAATTTTCGGGAAAGTTTCGCATCCTGCGCCGCTTGCCAGGTTTCTCGTGAATCGAATAAGTGCATTCGAAATTGCACCGGTCCATCAATTATTGATAGCAATTCCGGCGGTTAGTCTTCAGAATTGGCCGAGTCGGAAGATACTGATTGTTCAGTAGTTTGGCCATGGCGTTTAATGTGAGGACGGGGAAGCAGGGTACGATAGGTTACCAATGTTTCAAACGTTCCTTGCTGAGTCACTTCATCCCGCTGATTGATCAACTTCAAGTTCCATTTGACACGCCCGGCACGACGGCCTTTTTTGTGTTTTTCGAGGATCGTTGTAACGACGTGAACGGTGTCGCCGAAAAACAATGGGCGAAGAAATTCCCAATTGCGAATTCCGATGAACGAAGCTGTGTGAACGTGCGGACAATGGCTGGCCAGGCCAGCGACCCAAGCCAATCCAAGAATGCCGTGGGCGACTCGTTGACCGTAGGGTGTTGATTCAGCGAATGACTGATCCACGTGTAGAGGGTTGTAGTCGCCTGTCATCGAGGCAAAGTTGACCACATCCGTTTCGGTGATCGTTCGGCAAGGACTAGTCCACTCTTGATCGTTGGAAAGGTCCTCGAAAAATAAACGCTCGGCCATCCTTGCACCCGCCTCAGATTTGCTACCTGCAACCAATCCATCTGGTACAGAAATATCCAGATTCCTGATCATTCAATAACCCCGAGACGCCATACAAATGGCGCTCCCGCTCTCATCTAGGTGTTCATCTCGTTATCCGCAACAAGTCGGGGCGAAAGGATTCGAACCTTCGACCTTCTGCTCCCAAAGCAGACGCGCTAGCCAGGCTGCGCCACGCCCCGATCGATCAATTCGGAAAGCGATTTCCGGTTGATCTCTGTACATGCTAACGATGCCAGAATTATCCTGCAATCGTACTTTGGCCAGTACGATTTAACCGACATTTCTGGCAGCTTCTGGTTCGTCCATTAAATAGCGATTCAACCGCTCGAATTCGTCGTGGTTTGCGAAATGAATCACGATTTTCCCTTTGTTTTTCGAGGTTTGTCGAATTTCAACCTTCGTTCCCAGGGCAATCTTCATTTTCTTGGCAAGTGAGTCCAATTGTGGATTCGAGCGGCGGCGAGTTCCCGTGAATTTCACAATATTCGAGTCGCTGGCCAACAAGTCACTGACTTCCTGCTCGGTTTTCCGAACACTCCACCCTTCCTGCTGGATCGAATTGGAAAATTTCAATTGCAGGTCTTCGTCACCCAGTGGCAACAACGCTCGAGCATGCCCGGCCGTGATCCCGCCATTTCGCAGCGCGTCCTGGACGGTTCGTGGCAATTCCAACAGTCGCATCAAGTTCGTCAAAGTGGATCGATCGATCTTCAACCGGTTGGCCAGTTCCTCCTGAGTACAACCGTGCTCGTCGATGTACCTTCTGAACGACAGGGCCTTCTCGATCGGATTCAGATCCTTGCGCTGCAAGTTCTCTACAATCGCCAGCTCGGCTACCAAACGGTCGTCGGCCTGGCGAATCCTGGCTGGGATCGTCGACCAGCCTGCCGCAATTGCCGCCCGTAAACGCCGTTCGCCCGAAATCAGTTGGAACCGCCCGCCGACTCGTCGGACCAGGACCGGTTGCAACATGTCGTGCTCTTTCAGGCTCTCTGACAACGAGGCAATTTCGGGCTCGTTAAATTCGCGCCGCGGTTGGAACGGATTATCGTCGATCTCGTACACACTCAACTGCATGGTGTCCGAGTGCACACTTTCGGCTGTCGGCTGTTCCGTTCCGTGGAACTCGTTTTCAATTTCCGGGTCCGGTCCGGTGGCGTTCAACAACGCTTCCAGACCTCGACCTAAACGTTTCTTCTTAGTCATTGCACAATACCTCCATGCACAATTCAATGTATGCTCGAGCACCTCGGGAACGCGGCGCATAATCGATCACCGAACGCCCATAACTGGGCGCTTCAGCGACGGCGACATCTCGAGGGATTACTGTTTCAAAAACGATCTCGCCGAAGAACTCACGAACCTCCTGATCAACCTCGTGCGTCAACTCCAGCGAGTCGTCGTACATGGTCAACAGGATGCCGCCAAACTGCAGCCGGCCATCGCGATCCTTCATCACTTCGCGAATCACTTCGATCATCTGGGTCAATCCTTCCATCGCGAAGTACTCGCACTGGATCGGCATCATCACCTCATCGCTGCAAGCAAGCGCTTTCTGCGTCAAGTTGCCCAGGGAAGGCGGGCAGTCGATGAACACGTAGTCGAACTTGCCAGTGTCGTGTTGCAAGTGCTCCATCAACCGATTCGCCTGGTTCGATTCCGAGGTTGCTAGCAGATCGACATCGCGAAAGCTGCGACTGCCGGGCAAGAGCTTAAGATCGTCGATGCAAGTATCCAGAAGGCCGTGCCGGAGTGCTTGCTCCTGCACCAGCGGATGTTCGTCCGACGGGTCGTGACCCAACCCAGTGGTAGCATTGCACTGCGGATCCATGTCCACCACCAACACCAGCTTCCCAGCCTTGGCCAGTCCACTGGCAAGGTTCAAAGTCGAAGTCGTTTTGCCAACGCCGCCCTTTTGATTGGCGACACAGATTGTCTTGGGCAAAGCTAATCCAAGGAAATTTTGAATCGGAAAATCGGAGCAGTTAAATACCAAGGTTGCCAAAACTTGAAAACGGCAATCACTCTGTCAGTCACAGCCCCGCACCCTCGATTACCTCCTCGCCGCAGGATGCAAGCGTATAGAAGAATCTTGCATTCATCTGCGTGGCAAGAACTGGCTTGCCAGGCTCGAGCCGGTGAACCATCCCCACGCAGAAGACCCTGTTCAGCCCGCTCTACACTTCTTAAGTATTCTCTGGTTCCACGTGAAACTTGACTCAAATAACCGAGTCTACCTGGTCAGTTTCACGTGAAACTGAGCAAATTGCAGCGTCTTCAGCGCATAAAAAAAGCCCAGGACCATTCTGATCCCGGGCTTTGATTCGTTACTCGCTGCTGCACAGAAAACTGTTCAGGCCACAGCGATTGGCAAGCCAATCCTAGTAGCGGTAGTACTCAGGCTTGTATGGGCCTTCTACTGGAACGTTGATGTAATCGGCTTGCTCTGGAGTCAATTTCGTGAGCTTGACACCCAACTGGTCCAGATGCAAACGGGCCACTTCTTCGTCCAGAACCTTTGGCAGGACATGAACGTCCAGGCTGTATTTCTCTGGTTCAGTCCACAAAGCGATTTGGGCCAGAACCTGATTCGTGAACGAGTTCGACATAACGAATGATGGGTGGCCAGTAGCACATCCCAAATTCACCAAGCGACCCTCGGCCAGAACGATGATCGAATTTCCGTTGGAGAATGTATAGCGATCAACTGGGCCGCCGGCGTCTGTATCTTCTTTGATACGAATGCAACTGGCACCCGACTTTTCGTTCAGCCAGGCGATATTAATCTCGTGATCAAAGTGACCGATGTTGCAAACGATAGCATCGTTCTTCATCTTCGGCATGTGCTCGCCAGTGATGATATCTCGGTTACCGGTGGTGGTAACAAAAATGTTCCCTTCGGTAACGGCTTCTTCCATGGTGGTAACTTCGAAACCTTCCATGGCTGCCTGCAGTGCATTGATCGGATCGATTTCGGTTACGATGACTCGAGCACCATAGCTGCGCATCGAGTGTGCACAACCTTTACCGACGTCGCCGTAGCCGCCCACGACAACCACTTTGCCAGCTACCATCACATCGGTCGCTCGCTTGATTCCATCTGCTAGCGATTCGCGGCAACCGTACAAGTTATCGAACTTGCTTTTGGTAACCGAGTCGTTGACGTTGATCGCTGGAACCTTCAGTTCACCCTTCTCCATCATTTGACGAAGTGCTTTGATACCTGTGGTGGTCTCTTCAGTCACACCATTGATATTTTCCAGCAGCTCGGGATACCGTTCGTGAACGATTCCTGTCAAGTCACCGCCGTCGTCCAGGATCATGTTCAGAGGCGAACCGTCTTTGAAGAACAGAGTTTGTTCGATGCACCATTCGTATTCTTCTTCGGTCTCACCTTTCCAGGCATAGACTGGCACGCCAGTCGCTGCGATCGCGGCGGCGGCGTGATCCTGAGTCGAAAAGATGTTACAGCTGGACCATTGAACGTCAGCACCAAGTGCAGTCAGTGTTTCGATCAGCACGGCGGTTTGAATGGTCATGTGAAGGCAGCCGGCGACGCGAGCTCCCTTGAGTGGCTTTGAATCGCCAAACTTGGCACGCAAGGCCATCAAGCCTGGCATCTCGTTCTCGGCCAGTTCGATTTCCTTACGACCGAAATCGGCCAGGCCAATATCCTTAACTTTATAAGGCAATTTTTCGGTTTCCACGTTTGCCACGACAGGCTCCTGTTTTTATCAATGTTGGTTGATTTGTTGTTGATGAAAGTATTCACTTTCGCACTCGAATTCTAACAAGGCCCCGCCCAATTTGCACCGGCTAATACGGCGTGATCTGAACTGGCCAAGTACCCCCAACCGATCAAGTGCTGTCAAATTAACCAAGCGATCGGTTTTTTGGCGTGGTTTCCGCCATTGCACTCTTGGCTTCGGCCACAAATTGATTCATCAATTCGGGATCCTTTTTGCCCGGGAAATTCTCGACACCTCCGGCGACGTCGACACCGTTGGGGCGAACCGTGGAAATCGCTTCTCGCACGTTGTCCTTGTTGAGCCCACCCGCCAGGATCAACGGCAATGCAAAAGTCACATCAACAGTATCCGACCAGGGGATCGCAGCGCCGGTTCCACCAAATTGCTTGCCCACCTGCGAGTCCAACAGGATCGTACGGACCCGACAAAACATCGTCGACAATTGATCAGCCATCATCTGATCACGAGTGGTCCAGCGGATCGCCAGAATGATATTGTCACACTCGACCTGCTCAATGAACTGCGCGTCCTGGTTACCGTGCAACTGGACCGCATCCAACTGGCAGGATTCAACGATCTGGTTGATCTCGTCCGGCGTTTGATCCACAAACACTCCCACTCGAGTCATCTGGGGATTCAACACGGCGACGACCTCTTTGGCTTGCTCAACGGTGACGTGCCGCAAGCTTTTGCCATAGAAATTCAGTCCAATCGCGTCCGCGCCGGATTCAATTACGGCTCGAGCATCTGCAGGGTTCGTGATTCCGCAAATTTTTATGTTGAACAATGTGCTACTCGTATTCGACCGAGTGAATTCGGAGAGTTATGATAACGCCCGCAACCAGGGCTTGATGGCGTTCTGTTATTTGTGCAATCTTTGTGTCCGCAAGTAAAGTATAGTATTCTTTTTTCTCTCGTTTGCGAGCGAATAAATGCGCGAGAAATTCAATCCGCGAGAAACCGTTCGCTCGATCGTCGCAGCAACACCTGAAAGCAGGCCGTTGCCGGAATCGCGATTGCCCTTGCTGGTCACGGGCGTCAGCGGAGTCATCGGCTACAACGCCTTCTATCATTTTGCTCGGCAATACCCCGGACAAGTATTCGGGCAGCGTCCGGTTCACAACTGGCCCTTGCAGGACGATGGTCTGGTGCCGTTCAATCTTGAAGATCACCAAGCCGCTCGACAGACAATCCGTGACCTGGGTATCAGGTCAATTTTGAATTGCGGCGGTAACTGTGCGCTGAAATCATGCGAACTCGATCCAGCTATGGCTCAAGTCGCGAATGTGCAAGGCGTCGATTCATTGCTGGAGGCTTCCGATCAGGACATCCGTTTGGTTCACATATCGGTCGACATGGTGTTCTCCGGCTGGGCCGCTCGACCTTACCTGGAAAACGATCCCACCGATCCGGTCACCGTGTACGGCAAAACCATGGTGCAAGCCGAACAATTGGTGCAGAAAAAGCGACCGACTGCGGCGATTTTGCGGATCTCGTTGCCGATGGGAGTCAGCTCTAACGGGCACGCCGGAGCAATCGACTGGATCATGTCGCGGTTCCTGGCCGACAAGCCTGCCACACTTTATTACGACGAAGTTCGAACTCCGGCCTACGTTCAGGATCTCAACTGCCTGTTTGCTGGTTTCATTGGTTCGCAGACCAGCGGCTTGTTTCACGCACCCGGACGCCGCCCCGTGAGCTTGTATCAAATTGCTCAAGTCATCAATCGAGTCGGCGGTTTCGATCCGGATTTGCTAATCGGCTGCTACCGAGTTGAAGCTGGTCCCGTTCCGCCTCGAGCCGGTAACGTGACGATGGACGGCACTCGACTTGCCAGATTTCTGGCAAACGAAAAACTGGCCGACCCGCGGATCGTTGCCGATGATTCAGAGCTGACCGAGTGGCCAAACCGTTCAGATTTATTCCCGTCCGATCGCCAGTGGCACTATCAACGGCCCGAATCCGGGGTATCGATCGAGAATATCCGTCAATACCTGTATTCCTATTCACCTTGATTGGTACTTAGGGAAAATTGTTGAGATTGAACAGCTTGTCACCATAGGTAAAATGGAGGAAAACCCAGTCACCGAATTCCAGTCGTTCTTTTTGAGCAATTTTGGAATCGGACTTTCCGTCTTTCACCAACTCCAATCCCATCCTATTATTCAGTGATGAATCAAGATCGATATACTTGGACAGCGAGTCTCGGACGTTGGTTGGGCGTGCCGATTCGGTTGCATGTACTGTTTGTGTTATTCGCAATCGTCATCTACTTGATCGAGTGGCATATTGTCGGACGCTCGCCCGAAATCGCGGCCACAGCGATCGTGACGGTAATCGTCCTGCTGGTCAGTGTTTTGCTGCACGAGTTGGCACACTGCTTCGTCAACGTCAACCTGGGCGGGCAGATCGAAGACATTACCCTGGCCCCCTGGGGCGGCCAATCCAGAATGCTGGTTCCTTCCAGCCATAAAGCACAACTGTTGATTCATCTAGCGGGACCATTTGCCAGCGGAATTATCTTTGCCATCGGCGCAATTTTGCTTGTGCAAAGCGGCAACGCGCAGTTGGGTGATCTTGTGAATCCCTTGCGCCCGATCGAAATGGGCGACACCATTCCGGAAATTGCAATTTTGAAGATCGCTACCTGGGTGAATTTTCAATTGTTCGTGATCAACTTGCTGCCCGTACATCCGCTTGATGGAAGCTACATCTTGCGTTCGGCGACATTCAGCCAGAACCCTGAATTGAGTCGCTTGCGGGCGGAAACGATCGTGCTGGTCGTTGGAATCGGCACATCATTGTGTATCGTTGCGATGGCTTGGGTTTTCCGCGACCAATCGATCGCTCGATTGTTCCCGGGTTGGTTCATTTTTTCCATGTTTGGAATCACGTTGATCAGTACAGCACGGTATGGGTTTCACGTGTACACGTTGCCGCTTGAGGACGATTGGCATTCGGACTCCGACGAATTCCCAACCTACAATCATTTGTACGAAGATGACGATGTCATGGACTTCGATGGTCAAGAAGGAGACCAGCTTTCGATTTCACAATGGCTGCAGGAAAAGCAGGAATCTCGCGAGACACTGGAGCGAGAAATTGAAACCGAAGAAGAGCAGCGAGCCGACAAGATTCTGGCCAAGCTACATTCTGAAGGCATTGATAAGCTGACTGACGAAGAGAAATCTCTTTTGAATCGAGTCAGTGCTCGTTATCGTCGCCGCCGCCATACGAATTCGTAACGCCTTTGCATTACGTC
>CAZOXC010000087.1:0-8587 GCA_964583205.1 uncultured Pirellulaceae bacterium
ATTAATGTTTGGCCGGTATCTTCGTTTTCATCGGCTCGGAAAGTTGGATCCTGCCGTTTGAGCATTTCCAAAACATCGGCCAACTTCTGACGCTCACCTGCCGATTCGGGCTCGATCGCCATCTCGATAACTGTTTCCGGAAAATCGATCGACTCCAACTGGATCGGTGCCTTCGTATCGCAAAGCGTATCGCCAGTGACGGCGTTGCGAGGACCGATTGCACAAACAATGTCGCCAGTGGAAACCGAGTCAACCTGGCCGTCGCGTTCTTTCTTGGTGGCATGGATCTGCCAAAGCTGGGCGATATTTTCTTTCTTGTCCTGCGAAGGACAATTGACTCGAGTATTCGATTTGAGGCTGCCGGAATAGACTCGAATCCAATACAGATCGCCGGTCTTCTGCGGCAGGATTTTGAACACCAGACCACAGAAAGGCTCGGACGGATCGGGCTTGCGCCTTTCCTCGGCATCTTTTTTATAAGGATTAGTTCCAATCACGGGCGGTCGATCCAGTGGACTTGGCAAGTACCGGGCGACTGAATCCAACACCAACTGGACGCCAATTCCATGCAACGCTGAACCGCAAACAATGGGCTGAATCTGGTTTAACACCGTGGCTTCACGAACGATCTTGTGAATCAGTTCGCTGGGAACCGGTTTTTCTTCAAGTGCCAACTCCATGAGTTCGTCACTGCAACCGCTCAAGTCACTGATCAATTGACTACGCCACAACTCGGCCTCGACGGACATCTCTTCCGGGATGTCTGTTGCATCAACCTGCTTGCCTTCGTCACTGAAAATCAACAGCTTCATCTCTACCAGATCGATGACTCCGCGAAACGGATCGTCGACGTGTGCCGGTCCCTTGCCGGCCGGAATCGCCAGCACAACAGGATTCGAGTTGCTGAATCGGTCGTTGATTTGCGAAAGCACCCGTTCGAAATCCGCACCTTCACGATCCATCTTGTTGATGAAGGCAATTCGCGGCACGTTGTATTTGTCGGCTTGCCGCCAGACCGTTTCACTCTGCGCTTCAACACCTTCACGAGCACTGAACACGATCACCGCTCCATCCAGCACTCGCAAACTTCGCTCGACTTCAGCGGTGAAGTCGACATGTCCCGGGGTATCGAGCAGGTTGACATTCACATCGTTCCAGTTGAACGTCACGCAAGCCGAGTAAATCGTGATACCTCGATCTTCTTCTTCGGGATCGTCGTCCGTTGTGGTCGTACCCTTATCCACCATTCCCACACGATGTTTGACGCCAGCCAGAAACAACATCCGTTCAGTGACTGTCGTTTTTCCGGCATCGATGTGGGCGATGATCCCGATGTTGCGAATTTTGTCCAGTTTGCGTGACATAATTGGTTAACGTGGATTCTGGTCAACTTGAAGTGAACTATTTCAAATGCGCAATTGCAAATTCCGAGGAAATTGAACTGCCGAATTTATCCGTGTTTGCGACAATCTGAAACACCCACAGGTTCGATTTTACCTTGGAATATCAGATTTTATCGCTCAATATCGAGTGAGGAAAATCAATGAAACCTTGAGGTCAGCGCACGAAAAAAGCCGGGTCATGCGAACCGGCTTTGTGCTGTATTTTCTACCAGGCAAAGTGAGCGAATGCTTTATTTGCCTCGGCCATCCGGTGAGTGTTTTCTCGTTTGGTCATCGCCCCACCTTCTTTGTTGTAGGCCGCCACAAGCTCGTCGGCCATTTTCAAGTGAGTCGGGCGTCCCTTTTTGTCGCGAATGGCAACCAACAGCCAGCGAATCGCCAACGACTGTTGTCGAGCTCGACTAACCTGCATGGGAACTTGATACGATGCACCACCAACACGCTTGGAGCGAACTTCGATTTGTGGCTTGACGTTTTCGACGGCTTGAGTGAACACGTCGATCGCTTCCTGATCGGGAATGCGTTTCTTGATTTCGGCCAGGCAATCGTAGAACACTCGCTGAGCGACACTCTTCTTGCCATCCCACATCAGGCAGTTGATAAATTTGGCAGCCAGAATTGAATCGTGCCGAGGATCCGGCTTCAACTGACTGCGACTTGAGGTAAAACGACCCATTAGTTTTTCTTATTCAGTATTGTTAATTCGTTGCTTACTACTATTGCAGCACAATTATTTCAGTGCTGTTATTTCTTCGCACCGTAACGGCTACGACTTTGCTTACGGTTTTCTACACCCAATGTATCCTGGGCACCGCGAACAACCTGATAACGAACACCAGGTAAGTCACGAACACGACCACCGCGAACCAGCACGATCGAGTGTTCCTGGAGGTTGTGACCTTCACCCGGAATATAAACGGTAACTTCTTTACCGTTGGAAAGCCGCACACGTGAAATTTTCCGCAGCGCGGAATTCGGCTTCTTAGGAGTCATCGTTCGCACTTGCAAACATACTCCCTGCTTCTGTGGGCACTTTTCCAAAACGGGGGCCTTCGAAAACTTGCGTTTCGTCTTGCGACCCTTCCGAACGAGCTGATTAATTGTGGGCATTATGCATGTCCGATTTCTGTGATTCTGCGCCTCGACGACGTATCGAGGGGAATCCGTAAAACTATCTGTTTTAGCCTGAATGTCAAGCTCTAATGCCGGTTTCCACCGACTCAGAACTCGCTTCAGCCTTGTTGTTCTTCAACTTGACCAACCGGCCGGCACTTACACGCCACCATCCAGCTGATCCTGCCATTCCTGCAACTTTTCCCATTCTCCAGCGGCCGCCAGTTTGGCTTGATCTGGCCAGGTTCCGGGATCTTTGGAAGCCATCAGCCCACCCTCCTGGGCCAGAATCTCACGAATCTGGTCAACTGAGGCCGAACCAAGGGTCACATAGTTGTTAATGCCGCTGGCATACAGCAATTCCTGAATCTTGGGACCAATTCCTTCGATCTTGGTGAGATCTTCTGGTTCACTGGGAACCTCGACGGCACCGGTCTCAACATTGTTTTCACCTTCGGCTTCAATACTGGCTGGAGCTTCGGCACTTGCACCAGCACCATCAGTACCGGTTTCCATTCCGCCTGTATCAACGCCGCCGGCATCAACGCCACCGGTTTCAACAGCGCCCGTATCAACAGCGCCCGTATCAACAGCACCCGTATCAACAGCACCCGTATCAACAGCGCCCGTATCAACGCCGCCGTGCAGTTGGTCTTGCCACTCTTGCAGCTTGTCCCACTCGCCAGCGGCCGCCAATTTGGCTTGATCAGGCCAAGTACTCGGATCATGACCGGCAAAGTTGCCACCCGCGTTGGTCAAGATATTCTTGACCTGTTCGGGAGTCGCAGAAGCCAAAGTCATGTAACTGGAAATTCCATTGTTGACCAGCAAGTCATGGATCGCCGGACCGATTCCTTCAATCCGAGTCAAATCGTCAGCCGTTGTAGCAGCAGAACCACCATCAACAGCCCGACCTCCATCCAGTTGATCTTGCCATTCTTTGAGTTTGTCCCACTCGCCGACTGCCGCCAACTTGGCTTGATCCGGCCAGGTACCTGGATCAGCATTGGCGATCACACCACCTGCCGAGCTCAGGATCAGGGAAATTTGTTCAGGAGTGGTTTCTGACAACTGACCGTAAGTTGTGATTCCGGCCATATTGAGTTGCTCGGCAATCGCCGGACCAATCCCTTCGATCCTGGTCAAATCGTCAACAACTGTTGAAGCACTGGCAAACATACCTGCGGACTGGACGATGCCGGAGGGCTCTTCCAAAGCACCGGTTTGTGCGGGGAAGAAGTCAGCGGTGCCAGTGCCGGGATCTGCTGCTCCCATTGGATCGGCTGCAGGAGTTCCTGTACTGGAAGACTCCAGCAGCGGGAACGATTTTTCCAATTCACTAGGCTCACCCGAACCACCCGTAAGTTCATCCAGCGAAGGCGTTGCTTCCATCTTGAAGTGAACTTCCGATTCCTGGAACGAGCGGAATCCGGTTCCGGCTGGAATCAAGTGACCCAGGATCACGTTTTCCTTGAGCCCCACCAGATTGTCGATCTTGCCGGACAACGCAGCCTCGGTAAGAACCTTGGTGGTTTCCTGGAAACTGGCCGCCGAGATAAAACTGGAACTTTGCACGGCCGCTTTGGTAATCCCCAACAATTGAGTTGAGCAAGTCGCCGGTTTGGGCTTGGTACCCTTGGCTGGAGTTCCACCCATCGCTTCGATCTGGGCGTTGGTTTCCTCCAACAGATCTTTGGGAACATTGACATCTTCTTCGAAGTCGCTGTCGCCTTTGCTGGTAATTCTAACTTGCTTTGCCAGATCGTCATTCACGTGATTGAAATCGAATCGGTCGCAAATGAACCCGGGCAGCAAGTTGGTATCACCGGAAGTTTCAATACGAACTTTCCGCAGCATGCGAGCCACAATGATCTCAATATGCTTATCGTTAATTTCCACCCGCTGGCTGCGATAAACACTTTGAATCTCGTGCTGCAAGTACTGCTGGACCGCTTCTTCACCCGATACTCGAAGAATATCGTGCGGCACCAGAGGACCATCGACCAGCGACTGTCCGGCTTTCACATGGTCACCCGAGTGAACATAGAATCGCTTGTTCGGTGGCACCAGATGCTCGACTTCCATTCCGGCTTCGTTCTTCACGGTGATCACGCGTTTACCGCGTTTCTTTTCCACCTGAATTTCAACCACCCCATCGATCTCGGCCAGTACGGCCGGATCCTTGGGTTTACGAGCTTCAAAGATCTCGGTTACCCGAGGCAGACCTCCAGTAATGTCAGTCACACCGGAAGCTTCGCGAGGCGTTTCGGCGATCGATGAACCGGCCGAAATCTGCTGGCCTTCTTCACAGATAATCTGGGCTCGTTCCGGCAGATAATAAACATCCAGCGGCTTACCATCGGCATCTTCAATCACGATCTGCGGATGCAAGTCACCCTTGTGCTCGACAATCGACTTACGAATCGTACCACTGGCCTCACGCTCAATCGCCATGGTCTCACCTTCGACCACGTCTTCATAGCGAACCTTACCACTGACTTCCGCCAGAATCGGAATCGAGTGCGGATTCCATTGACAGAGAACGGCTCCGGCTTTGACTTCCTGATCGTCTTTAACTCGCAACACCGCACCAGCTGGAACCTTGTGATTCTCCAGCTCGCGGCCCTTGACATCCAGAACCGCGATTTCACCATTTCGAGTCAAGACGACGGTATCGCCTTTTTCGTTGGTTACATAACGCATCCGAGTCAGTTTGACGATTCCTTCTCGTTTACACTTCTTCTCGTTTTCTTCCGTCGAAGTACTGGCTACACCACCAATGTGGAAAGTACGCATCGTCAACTGAGTACCGGGTTCACCAATACTTTGAGCGGCGATAATTCCGACGGCCATTCCTTCTTCCACCATGGAACCGGTCGACATATCCATTCCATAGCAGCGGCGACAAACACCCAGCGATGCATCACAAGTCATCGGGCTACGAACCTGAATTTTCTCCAGACCCATCTCTTCGATTTTGCGAGCGATCTCCGGCGTAATCATTTCGTTTTCGGCAACGATTACCTCGTCGGTCACCGGGTTCACAATATTCTGCCGACTGACTCGACCATTAATGGCGGTCGCCAATCGAACTTCGACTTGCTCACCTCGATAAACAACACCTTTGGTGATGCCCTGAGTGGTTTTGCAATCCTCACGAGTGATCACCACATTCTGTGCCACATCGGCAAGTTTACGAGTCAGGTATCCGGAGTCAGCGGTCTTCAACGCCGTATCGGCCAAACCTTTTCGAGCACCGTGAGTCGAACTGAAGTACTCCAGTACCGTCAGCCCTTCACGAAAGTTCGCCTTAATTGGCGTTTCAATAATTTCTCCGGTCGGCTTGGCCATCAAACCACGCATACCAGCCAACTGTCGAATCTGTTCAACACCACCACGAGCACCAGAATCGGACATCAGAAAAACCGGGTTCACGTATCCACCGCCACCCCGATCGTCCTTCTTCATGGCGTCCATCATTTCGGCAGTAATCTTTTCACGAGCATGAGTCCAGGTATCCAAAACCTGGTTGTAACGTTCTTGCTCGGTGATCACACCGCGGTCGAAGTGCTTACGGTACTTGAGCACCTCTTTCTCAGCCTCGGCAACGATGACTTCTTTCGAATCGGGAGTCACCAAATCGTCGGTCGCAAACGACAAACCACTTCGAGTACTCTCGCGGAACCCAAGTTGATTCATATCGTCCAGCAGCGCGATCGTTTCGCGTCGCCCCAGCACCTGATAACAGTCAGAAATAACTGACGCCAGGTTACCACTCTTCATGGTGTAGTTATAAAAATCCAAACCATGCGGCAAAATCGAGTTAAACAGGATTCGTCCGTAACTCGTTTCAACGATGGCACCCTCGTTGCGATCTTCCTCAGAAGAACGCACAAACTGCCCTTCCGGCAAACGAACTTTGATCTTCGCATGGGTGGTGATCACGCCCTGGCTGAAAGCCATCTCGGCTTCCGCAGCATTGGAAAACGCCATCCCTTCACCTCGCTGACCCGGCAAGGCCAACGTCGTGTAGTAACAACCCATCACAGTATCCTGCGAGGGACTCATGATCGGCTTCCCGTTGCTGGGCGCGAAAATATTATTCGTCGACATCATCAACGTATGCGCCTCGACCTGAGCCTCGATGGAAAGTGGCAGGTGAACCGCCATCTGGTCACCATCAAAGTCAGCATTGAAGCCCTTGCAAACCAGCGGATGCAAGTGAATCGCGTTGCCTTCCACGAGTACCGGTTCGAAAGCCTGAATCCCCATTCGGTGCAACGTCGGAGCTCGATTGAGCAGCACCGGGTGATTCTGGATCACTTCTTCCAGGATATCCCAAACCTCTTCATCTTTGCGCTCAAGCATCTTCTTGGCGCTCTTGATGGTGTCCGCGTGACCCTTGTCTTTGAGCTTGCGAATAATGAACGGTTGATACAACTCCAGGGCAATCTTTTTGGGAAGACCACACTGGTGCAATTTCAAACGAGGCCCAACCACAATCACACTACGGGCCGAGTAATCGACTCGCTTACCCAACAGGTTTTCACGGAAACGACCCTGCTTACCCTTGATCATATCGGTCAAGGACTTCAGCGGCCGGTTACTGCTTCCCAAAACTGGACGCTTGCAGCGGTTGTTGTCAAACAACGCGTCCACCGACTGTTGCAACATTCGTTTTTCATTACGAATGATCACTTCCGGTGCGTTCAAGTCGACCAGCTTGCGCAGCCGGTTGTTACGGTTGATGATACGACGATACAAATCGTTCAAGTCACTGGTGGCAAAGTTACCACTGTCCAGCAGAACCAAAGGGCGCAGGTCCGGTGGAATTACAGGGATCACATCCAGGATCATCCACTCAGGTTTGTTGTCACTGTCCCGAATGGACTCGACAATCTTCAAGCGATTGGTCAGGTCCTTGGTTTTCTGCTTCGATTTGGTCTCCGCCAACAGGGCTCGCAATTCGCCCGACAGCTCAACCAGATCCAGACCCAACAGCAGTTTTCGAACTGCCTCGGCACCCATGTTCGCTTCGAAACTTCCATCACCGTATTGAGCGCGGGCGGCACGGTATTCTTCCTCGGTAAGCAGTTGACGCTTTTCGAGTTCGGTATCTTTGGGGTCCACGACCACGTAATCCTGGAAGTAAATCACTTTTTCCAGGCTGGTGGTTTTCATGTCCAGCAAGTTACCCAGGCGACTGGGCATAGCCTTGAAGAACCAGATATGCACAACCGGTGCAGCCAGTTCGATGTGTCCCATTCGCTTACGACGCACGCGGGAGTGAGTGACTTTGACACCACAACGGTCACAAATCATTCCCTTGTACTTCATGCCACGGTACTTACCGCAGGCGCACTCCCAGTCCTTTTCAGGACCAAAAATTCTTTCGCAGAACAAACCGTCTTTTTCCGGACGGTAGGTTCGATAATTGATCGTCTCGGGCTTCTTAACTTCACCCATCGACCAACTGCGAATGTCGTGCGGTTTGGCCAGGTTGATTTTGACCGAAGCGTAATCGTTAATGCGATCGTATCCGGTGTCGGCTATAGCCATATTCACCTTGCTCCTCTGGGGTCCAGGTACCTTGGTTGTATTCGTTCCGAACTATCAAGTTGCGGATTAATTCAGTATTGGCGATTTGTTTTCGTGTTCGCCATACAAGTTATTAATTTGTAAACCGGTCAGTGGTTAACTGCGTCTTTTCTCAAGCTGCATATTCAACGCCAGACCTCGAATCTCATTGGTCAAAACGTCAAAGCTCGCCGGCGTTCCAGCCTCCAGAGTGTTTTCACCCTTGACCATCGATTCGTAAATCTTGGTTCGGCCTTCCACGTCATCACTTTTCACCGTCAACAACTCTTGCAGGATGTAAGCTGCGCCATAAGCTTCCAGCGCCCAAACTTCCATCTCTCCAAATCGCTGACCACCAAAACGTGCTTTACCACCCAGCGGCTGTTGAGTAATCAACGAGTAAGGTCCGGTGCTTCGAGCATGAACCTTGTCGTCCACCAAGTGGTGTAGTTTCAACATGTAGATGTAGCCAACCGTTGTTTCCTGCTCCATCG
>CAZOXC010000088.1:0-8528 GCA_964583205.1 uncultured Pirellulaceae bacterium
ATGTACAGGGCATCGTAGGGACAGGCCTGCATACAGGCTTTGCAACCGATACAGCGTCGATTGTCAAAGTCCACGATCCCATCCGGGCGACGGTACAAGGCAGTAACCGGACAAATCTCGACACAAGGCGCGTCGTCACAATGATTGCAGCGCATCACCGAAAACAACCGACGCGAATTGGGGAAGTTACCCTTCTCGATATACTTCACCCAGGTTCGATTGACGCCTACAGGCACTTCATGTTCAGACTTGCAGGCAACTGTACACGCATGGCAACCAATGCACTTGCGGTTATCAATAATGAATCCAAAGTTAGCCAACTTGGACTTCCTTAACGATCAAGTTCACGATCAAAAATCAGACAGATAAATAGTTCAAGCAAATTTGGTTGAGTTTTCGAGCCAATTTGCGAAGTATAAAGTACCACCTTCGCGACGTTTCTTCGACCTGTACAAGCCAATATTCCTGCGGTTTGATGGGGCAACCCTTTCCGGAGCAGCCGCGCGAGTCGCTCTCGATTCGACCAGCCCGTCTGGCGGCCAGAGTTGCAATTTCGGCGCGGCGGGCTGATCGAGACTAATTACTTGCCCGGCAGCGCAACTGGTATAAAAAAACGCCGCTCAAATTGCGGCGTTGATTGGCTGTTTCGAAAATCTGGCTCTGGCCCGATTCGGGCAACTCAATTCTGGCTCTGATCGTCAGACTTGTCCGGTTCGGCCGCATCTGTACTTGATTCAATCTGCACTTCTTCGCTGGTTTCTTCTTCACTGGTTTCTTCTTCGATGATTTCTTCGACGCTCTCATCGCCAGCGACCTCGGTGGACTCAGCTTCGCTGGTCGATGCCTCAGCAGATTGGTCCACATTTGCTGTCTCCGAAACTTCCAGCTCTTCGCCGCTCGATTCTTCGACTGGGTGTTTGAATGCGTTGAGCATATTCCATACATCATCAATCGCCTGGTTGGCGGACTCGGCTTCAGCGGTCTTGGCGAGCAATGATTCGGTGGCAACTCGCAGGTCTCGAACCAGATTATCATTTTCGGCTTGCAGAGATTCCAGTTGGGATTTGAGCGATTCGTTTTCGGCCGACAATGCGCTGGCGTCGTCCGATGGTTGATCGACGGCCGCAGTTACTCCATTGGCTGCATCACTACTGGCTGCCGAAGTGGCAGGATCGCACCCCAGGCAGCAAACCAAAGCCGCCAGCGTTGGGCAAATAAACAGAATAAGTGGCCATTTTGTGAGTTGAAGTTGGGTCATGAGTTGCTCCTGCGACGTTACGATTGACAATACTGCCTACGATGAATAGTGATGGTGGAATTGGTGACGGTGGAATTGGTGACAGTGGATGTGAGTGTGACCGACCGCCTCGCTAGCTGGGAATTTTCCCGGAATTTTTGGCGGCGGCTTGGAGGCGAATTAATTATAGCAAGGTTAATTGTTTACCAAATTCTGTATGCTGGAAAACTGTTAATCACAGGTTTTGTCGATACACGTACGATTTTTGGCTCATTGACCCGTTTTTCGGTATTTTTGATAAACAGTTGAATTTTTTTGCGTAAGGTTCTGCTCAGCGGTAACGTAGTCCCTGAAGCAATTATGAGCCAAGTTTTGGCTTGTGATCCACGGTCGTTCTGATATTGTGTCAGCAACCCAATTTTCTACATCAGTTTAGATTTTCATGGAGTAAATCATGAGTCTGTTTCGAGTTTTCAGTGTCGCCACCGCAGTTGTCGTTTTGGTTGGTGGTTCAGTCGTTGCTCAGGAATCCTGTCAACAATGTCCTTCTTCAACCGCAGCTGCCAAGTCATGCACAGCATGCCCTAGCTCAACTGTTGCAGCCAACGTTGACGAAGAAGAAGGTTGCCCAGTATCTGCAGCCATGGGTCACCTCCCAAAAATGACTTACAAAGTAGGTACAGAAACTACTTGCTGCAGCGATTCTGCTGCTGCACTCGCTAAAGAGCACAGCGCACCAGTTCATTACGTAGTTGCTGAAAAGACCTACGAAGATAAAGCTGAAGCATACGCTGCTTACGTTACCGTTACCGAAAAATTCGTTGATGGCTACGCTAACGTTCACACTTGCGAAACAAGCGGAACAGTTACTGTTGCTGGTCACACTTGTGATTGCCCAGTTACTGCAGCTAACACTTCAAAGTTGGTCAAAGCGGCCATGGACAAAGTCACTATGGCTTACAAAATTGGCGAAGAAGAATGCCACTGCCCAACTCAAGCTGGCGAAATTGCCAAAACATCTGGCGAAGCTGTTGAGTACGTTGTTGGCGAATCTTGCACATCTTGCGAAATGACTGCCAAGGTCAACCTGGCTCACGCCAAGTACAAAGCTGGCGTTCAAGCTTACGTTGCTTCTCAAGAGTCTGGCAAAAAAGGTTCATAGTTCAAACAGAACGCTGAACTGCTGATCTTCAATCAGTAAAAACTTGAAACCCGGCCGAATATCGGTCGGGTTTTTTTGTGGATTCACCAGTTTGGTTTGTCAAGCGAGATCAGCTAGGATGGGGCTCTCTGGCTGCAGGCTTTGTTCTGGCAGCGCGCAATCGAATATGAATAAGACTTGGCTACACCATGAAAAAGGTCTGCAGAATGAAACTCGCCAAATTCGTATCACGGACTCTGGGTTTGCTGATCGTTATCCCGGCTGTTGTTCAAATTCATGGCCAGGAAAACACCGTCTCTGTGAAGGTGCAGGGAATCGTTCAGGCCAAACCGGATACAGCCACCCTCACAGCCAGCTTGTCGGCCAGTGGGGAAACTGCGGTTGAATCGGCGCAAGCTTACCAGCAAAAACTGACTCTCCTCAATGAACTTTTCGACCCCATGGAGTACCGCGATATCCAGATGAAAATTGGCAAAGTTGGTCTATCTCTCCATAATCATCAGCATTTTGCAGTTCCAATGGGTTTTGGGGAAGTTGGCGGTGCTGTGCCGTTTGTTGACGCAGAAGAGGCAGCCCCTCAGTTTCATTCTCGCAGCAGCGTCGAATTCAAAATCAAGCTGGATGCTGAAATGACAGAATCCAAAGTGCTTGAACACGTCGATAAGATTGCTGGTTTGATTGAATCATCTGAAATGGAATGGGATTCATCCAACTACGATTCGACATTGATCGCCTTTAATCTCGTTGATCGACAAAAGCACATGGACGCGGCACTGGGCAAAGGGATCGAAGAAGCTAAACGAAAAGCATCCTTGATCGCCGATTTAACCAACAGGCGACTTGGCAATGTGATTACGGTTCACGAATCTGGATTTTCGATTTCCGGTTCGAACTCGCCACATTCCGGCAACTTTATCAATCAACAATATTTCCCAGTGAGCTCACTCAGCCTTAACACTCAACCAGACGAAATCACTCTCACCGTGGCACTGGAAGTTGTTTTCGAACTGGCAGATTGAGTCAACGGCAGGCAACTTTGTTTTCGACCATCTATCCGGACGAAGCGCTGACCTGGCTGTGGTTATGGAAGTCCCGCTACCAGGCACAGACCCTGTCCCTGTCCGCGCAGAAAAAAAGCGAGCCGCAATCATTTGCGGCTCGCTCTGCTCACGACTTCATTCTTCCGGGCGATGCGGTCTGGGTTCAGGCCGTTGGGCTGTCGTCATGGCGACAGGCGGCCTACCGCATTAGTTGCCCGTGAAGAAGAACAGACTATTTTCAGCCGATATACTGGTGGACGTTTCATCGCTTCCAGCCGTAGCCTTGACCAGAAATTCTCCACCTGCCTGACCGATCAGCTTAAGCTCAACCGTCTTGCGTTGCCCGGCTGCCAAATCGAATGGCTCGATGAATACGTTGTTGCCCTGAACTTCGTAACCCGTCAAAGGAACGGCTCGAATGGAATCAGGCAGCGAAATATTCGACCGCACATTGGTCGCCGTGTCAGAACCGTAGTTGGCAATTTCAATCTTGATGGCTGTCGCATTGCCGGTTTCAACTGCGTCGATCGTCGAGATCACTCGCATGTTCAAATTCGGACGTCCAACGACGTGAGTGTTCAGTTGAGAATCTGAAACCACACGTTGATTGGAGACCGTGGCAACTCGGATCTGGTGCTTGCCTGTATTG
This sequence comes from uncultured Pirellulaceae bacterium, assembly GCA_964583205.1. Taxonomy (GTDB): domain Bacteria; phylum Planctomycetota; class Planctomycetia; order Pirellulales; family Pirellulaceae; genus CALMEE01. The sequence goes on from CAZOXC010000088.1 coordinate 4,089, forward strand.
TGAATCGAAGCCTTGAAAGGAATTCGCTCCGACGCACCGGCTCGCAAGTTAGGAATGGTCCAGGTCAAACGAGTTTTAGAACGGTTGTAGCGTGCTTCGCGATCAACGACCTGGATATTCACATCTTGTGGCAGCTCCAGAACAACCTGTACTTCACTGGCATCCACAGGAGACTCGTTGGCAACATCGATTGCGAACGTACCTGTACTGTTTTTGTAGGTCAGTTCGGGACCAGTGATCTGAGTACTGATGGTTCGCTGCGAGATCATGATCTGCTTGGTGAACTCGGTGCGGATGTTGTCACCCACGATACCGAAACCAAGGTTTGCTTGACCTTCCTGGATTGCAGTCGCTTCGAAATCGAACCGTCGCGACTCGCCGGGAGCCAGCCAGTCAATGACTTGGTTGTCGCCGGTGAACGAAACGTTGCCGATCAGATTGTTGAAATTGGGAATCGCGTTGATTCGCAGATTACGAATTGCTTCGGAACCTGTATTGGTGATTTCCAATTGTCGGCTGAAGCCGGTTCCGGCAATTGCTTCCAGGTTACCCAGGATCTTCGTAGAAATTTCAGCTTGAGTCGCACTCAAGGTGACCTGGTTAGCGGCCGAGATGGTGACTCGAGGAACAATTTCAACCTGACCACGAGCGGTCGCCTGCAGGCTGATCTTTACCTGTCTGGTTTGATTGTTATCCAGTCGGCCAAGTTGAAAATACAGTTTGCCGGTTTGGTTCACTGCGTTCTTAGGCTCGGTCGCGATGACTTTGACGTTCTTGCTCATCTCGACGGTCAGTTCAATCGAGTCCGCAGAAGTCGGCCCCTGATTGGTTACGTCAATCACAAAGTCGCTTGGGAAGTATGTATTGATCTCGCCCGGTGACGATGTTTCGATTTGAATCAAGGGTGTCGAGTGAGAATTGATTGCTCGATTTTCAACTGTCGACGCATTCACGACGTTCAACGTTGAAGATGACTGGTCATTCCATTGGATGCCATTCCAGTCCTGCGGAGACTGCAAAGTGGCCGGCGCATTGGCTGGTGTTGGAACACCCTGGGTCTGTCTTTGGATGACCGGATTCACAACAGAATTGTTCGGTTGAACAAAATTGGAATTGCGAGTCGACTGCCAGACCTGAGTTTCCTGATTTCCGGCAACTCGCGGTTGACCTTCATTGTTATCAGTGCCGAGGATCGCCGGCGGGATCAAGCTTTGAGTAACGCCTTCAGGATCAAATTGATTTGGAATTACATCTGGATCTTGGGCCAGCGCCATTGACGTGAACAGCATTGCCACGATCGACAGAAAGGTCGATAAAGATTTCATTGAGCGCCTCCGTGCTATTTGGAAAGGACTCACACCCATTCTTGGCGTGAGCAGATTTATCGTGTCTCTACGTTCCTTGTCTATCGAAAAACCCAACTGGAGAATCAAACAAACAACTGTGTAAATGAGGAAGCTGATCGATTGCCGTTGGAGTAATCCGCACAAATCGAAAACATTCACTTAACGGAAATCTATCACTGACAGGCAGAGTCTCCGCAACCGGCACACTTTATCTGGCGGAGACCCTGTTTGGTTGGATGGGCAACGAATTCGCGACAAAAACCCGATTGCAGAAGTTTTCTCTGCTAGCTGGACCTGTCTTGTCGGGGGTCCAGCGATATTACTTCCAGAGCCGGGGCAGCGGGCCGCCGGCAAACTCAAGGAAGACACAAACTTTGCAAGGAAATATAGATGTTAGTTCTCTCTCGCAAAAAAGACGACGCCATCGTGATCAATGACAATATCAAGATTAAAGTGATCCAAATCAAAGGTAACCAGGTTCGGCTGGGAATCGAAGCACCTCGTAATGTTCGAGTGCTGCGGGGCGAATTGACGCCCTTTGAAGTGGTCGTGGAACAGGGAGTTGCCGAACAAGTCGTTGACTTTGACCCACAGTGTTTGCCGGCAGTTGCCCAGGCCGGTTAAGTCCTATGCCGCATGCCGGCCAAGTCCCGCTGTACTTGCCGGCCCGCAAAACACAGATCGCCAACCCTGTAATCTGCAATCATCCCCCGATGACTGAACGAGACTGGTCCCCTGACGGAACGGGCTTTCACCATGTGAGGCCCGTACCCTCTGTTCTTGGTTGTCCACTGACTTTTCCCCGCGGCAGCGAATTTGGAAAAGTGGCGCTCTGGTAAGCAAAACCTGGCAAGTTAACATGGCAGCTGAACGAATATTCTGTTTTGCATGCTTTCTAAAGGTCGGGATCTAAATGCTGTCCGCCCAAGCCAACATTTTGGCGCTTCTAGCTCAGGTCGAGGATCCTGCCTTGACTGCTCAATCGTGGTTTGCGCCTCAAATAGTCCTGGGCGCCTCCATTGTGTTGATCGCGCTGGTGCTGATTTTTCTTGTCATCCTAAGATCCAGAAGCTGGAAAACGACTTTTGGAATTCAGCAGGCACATTACTTGCGACTGGGTCTGCTGGTGGCCATCATCGCCATGACCATCTTCGCGCTGCTGATGGTATTTCTGGATGCTGGCAACCGCGAGCACATGCTGACAATTGTGGGAATCGTTGCGTCGATCGGAATTGCTCTGGCTTCCACTCCGTTTCTGTCCAACGCCATGGCGGGCCTGATGCTAATAACGGGCGGCTCATTTCGGCCCGGTGATTACATCGAGATCGGCGAGAATTTTGGGCGAGTCACCAAGCGCCGTTTGTTTCACTTGACCATGCAAACGATCGACAGAGACCTTTTGACCTTGCCGAATTTGTATGTCGTCTCCAATCCTCACAAAGTGATTCGCGAGAGCGGCACGATTATCAGTTGTGTGGTGTCCCTGGGCTACGACGTGAATTATCGCGAAGTGGAACTTGCCATGATTCGAGCAGCTCTGGAAGCTCAATTGGACAACCCATTCGTAGAAGTTCAAACACTGGGCGACTATTCGGTCGTCTATCGGGTCGCCGGCCTGCTCACCAATGTACGGTACTTGATCAGCGAGCGTTCGAATCTTCGCAAACTGGTAATGCAATCTCTACATCGGGACGGTATCGAAATTGTCAGCCCCAGCTTCATGAACCAGCGCCAAATCTCCACCGAAAAGGTGATGTCCGATTCGCAGGGGAGTAACGAGAGCGCCAGTCCAGGTGCGCGACCCGAAGACACCATGTTTGACGAGGCCGAAGAGGTTGCAAAAATCCAGAAACTGAATGACAAGCTCAAAACCTTTCGCAGCGACCTGGAAGAACTCAAGAACCAGACTTTGAATGATGGCGACGATCCCAATCGACACCAGCTACTGATCGTCCGCAAGGAACGTGACATCAAGGTTATCGAACGAATTATCCAGAACAAGCAGGTTGAAGCCGAGAGTTAACTCGAATCGATAATTTCTATTCACTGCTTACCGCCAACGCTTACGGGCAATCAGGCGTTCGCAAGGTTCAGGATAAGTAACGGTTTGCCCACACGATCGAGGTGTCGGCGATGAATTTTGTGTCGGATTCCTGCTCGACAAATAAATGATCGGAGCCGTCGAGCGTTACGAAGCTCTTAGTTCCCCCAGCGACCTCGAACATCTTGAGCCCCCAGTCGTAGGGCAGGGTTTCATCTTGCGGCGAATGAAACATCAGGATGGGCGTTTGCAAGTGCTGCAGAGCTTGTTCTGTCGAGTGCGATCGCAAATCGTCCAGCAGTTGCTTGCGCAGTAAAAACGTTCTGCCACCAATCACCACTTCGCCTTCGCCCTTTGATTCGATCGCAGGGTTGGTTTTGGACAGATAGCCCGCCAGTCGTTCGGTCGAGCTGGGCGAGGCCAGAGTCACCAGCGCTTGAACACTCTCAATTTGATCGGCGACCAGTGTCATGGCGGTTCCGCCCAGGCTGTGCCCCATCAACAACACAGCCGCGCGGTATTCCTGTTCCAGAAACTGACAAGCGGCTTGAATGTCCTGACAGTTGGTCGTCAAGTTCGTGTTCGAAAAATCTCCCCGGCTGTCTCCAATCCCGGTCATGTCGAATCGCAACACAGCCATCTGTTTTTGGGCATCCGGATATTCCGCCATGTGTCGGCTGATGCGGACAGCCGCTTTGAGATCTTTGCCACAGGTAAAACAATGGGCGTAAACAGCGAAACCGCTGGGTTCATCAGGCATCTCAATGATTCCGGCCAATGGTTGACCTCGGCCATTGTCAAAACGAACTCGAATACTTTTGCGGCTCATCGGGATACTTGTCGTGGGTTGCGGGCTTGGGCTTGGGGCTGCGGGTCGGGATCGGTTGTAAGGTCCGTTTGTTCACTTGATCATAAACCTGGCCAATCCAACAAGGGGCCCGGCTTTGGACGAATCCTGGATCATTCGCTATTAACTTTTATTAAATTCGCATTAAACAATATTGATTTTCACTTTATTGATGTGTATATTAACTTTATTCAACTGTTGATTAG
>CAZOXC010000089.1:0-8524 GCA_964583205.1 uncultured Pirellulaceae bacterium
GAGCAGCGTCGTGCCAAGCAGAAAGCTGGCAACCAGCACACGCACCGCCGCATCCAGCGACTGGAGGGCGACTTTGAAAACGAGGTCGGCGAATGGAACTCGATGAAAGTCGTTTGCCGGGCTGATCAGATCAAAGTCTGGGTCAACGATCAACTGGTGAACCATGGAACCGAAATGACGATCAGCGAAGGCGCGATCGCTTTGCAATCCGAAGGGACTGCGATCGAGTATCGTGATATTAATTTGCGACCGCTAAACGAAGTAGTTGGCGAAACAACTGGCGATTCAACCAGCGAATTAACCAGCGCAGTGTCTTCGAATCAAGAAACTTCGACCGATGAGGATTCCAAAAACACGGTGATCGTGATGGGGATGATTCATAGTGGGCATCGCGAGCCCGGTCCGTTTGACATCGAGAACTTGCAGGAATTGATTCGCGAAATCAAACCGGACTATGTGTTGACCGAGATCCCTCCAGATCGTTTGGCGGAAGCCGCACAGCAGTTTCGGGATACTGGAGCGATCAGCGAATCGCGGGTTCGAGTGTTTCCTGAATACACAGACGCATTGTTTCCGCTGACTCGCGAAATGGATTTCGAGATAATTCCTTGCGCAGCCTGGACTCGAGAAATGGCCGACAGTCGTCGAGACACATTGCAGCGTTTGCAAACCTCGCACCAGCAGGAATATGCAGAAATGGACGCTGCCCAACGATTGGCGGGTGAAAATATTGCTCGCCTGGGCGATAAGAACGATCCAGTCATCGTTCACACTCACCAATACGATCAATTTGTAAAGTTGGGAATGGGACCTTATGACCGACACTTTAATGACTTGATCGGTGATGGTGGATGGGAGAACATCAATGCGGCTCACTATGCATTGATTGCTCAAGCACTCGACAAGCACTCGGGTGAAGGCAAGCGTTTCCTGATTACGTTTGGCGCTTGGCACAAATACTACATCAAGGAACAACTTGAAAAACGAAACGATATCAATGTGATGCCCATGTCTGAATTCCTGCAAGATGAACAGAACTCGCCCGAAGAATGGCCTCGGTTTCGACTCAATTCCGGCGGCAACAACAGCTATGGGATAACCGAAATTCAGAATCCGGAAGTGGCTTGGAAATACGATACCGGAGAAGTCATCGAATCCTCTGCAGTCGTCGCGGGCGATACGTTGTATGTCGGCGGTCATGCCCAAAAGCTGCATGCGATCGACCGCAAGACTGGCGATTTGAAATGGGAATTCGAAGTTGGTGGTTGGGTGCGAGCGACTCCTGCGGTGGTGGGTGGCGTGGTCTACTTCGGAGCGGATGACAACAAGTTCTACGCGCTGGAAGCTGCAACCGGTGATTTGAAATGGGAATTTGAGCTGGGAGAAGGTGGCGAGCAATCTACGCCCACCGTTCTGAATGGCGTCGTGTACTTTGGTGCATTCGACAATTTCGTTTATGCCCTGGAAGCTGAGTCGGGCGATTTGATTTGGAAATTCGACGCCGGAGCCAGCATGTTGTCCTCGCCGCTGGTCACCGATGACTCGCTGTACATTGGGACCTATGCGGGAGCCATGTTTAGACTCGATCGAAAGACGGGCGACCAGGTTTGGAAGTTCCAGGAAAACGAAACTTCGATATTTTCATCGGCGGTAGCCAATCGCGAGATCGTTATTTTTACTTCGTACGACCAGCATGTTTACGCAGTCAACATCAGCGACGGCTCGATCGCCTGGCAGTACAAAACGGATGGCCAGATATTTTCCTCGCCCACCATGGTTGGCGAGACCACGTACGTGGGAAGCAACGACAGCCATCTATACGCACTGAATACCGCCAGTGGCGAAGTCGTTTGGAAAACCGATCTGGGTGGCGCTGTGTTTTCTTCGCCCGCAGTCACCGACAACTCGATTTATGTTGGCTCGTCCGATGGGCACCTGTACGCAGTTGATCGACAAGGCGCCATTCGCTGGAAGCACCTGGTTGGCGAAGGTGTTCGAGTGTGGACTTCGCCCGCAGTTGTTCAAGGCAAGATATATTTCGGCAGTCACGGCGGCGAAGTCATCGTCTTGCAGGAAAAAACTGACGACGAATAGCGTAGGTCAAAGCGGCCTGGGAGTTCTCGATTTTACTTGTTCTCCCAGGCAGGAACCTCCGGCGCTAAGGTTGTTTGATAACGATCGGACGATGTGGGAAAGAGGGCGAGTGGATTTGATAAATCTTGCCGTCTTCACTTTCCACGACATAGACGTTCCCGATCCGAGCTTTTTCGAATGTGAGTTCGTCTCCCGGTTCAATTTTCTTGACGGCGCCAAGCTTCCAGGCTCGACGCCCGTTGGGTCTGATGTAATTCAGCAGCAGCGTGGTATCTGTTTCGTTGACAAACGTGATTCCAACCTCCAGCCGGTTTGGATCCGAGCTGGTACGAATCGCGGGCTCCATGACAAGCTTGGCGCGCGGATTGGTTGCCAGTAACAAATCGGTTAATTGCTGGACCAGTTCGTCGGAAGCCGACTCAATGATGTTGTTTTTCTCGGCACTGTCGGTTTCATGATCGTATAGCTCGCGAGCCTTGACTTTTCCGCTGGTGAAATCTCGCCATTCGACAAAACGATAACGGGGCGTTCTGATGGCGTATCCCATGTACTCATCGTCGTCGACTTTTCGATAATACTGACTCATCGCTCCATCGTGCACCGCCTGGTTCGGGTCATTCAAGACCGGTTGCAAGCTCTTGCCGTCCACAAAGTCGGGAATTTCGATGCCAGTCAGATCGCAAAGAGTGGGGAACAAGTCCAGTAATTCAACCACTTGCTGAGTACGCTGCCCGGAAGTCTTCATGCCGGGTGCCGAGATAATCAAAGGGACTCGCGTGTCGATTTCGTAGTTGGTTCGTTTGCCCCAGGCTGCATATTCGCCCAGCTTCCAACCGTGATCGCTCCACAGAACTACGATAGTGTTGTCGGCCAGCCCTTCTTCTTCCAGGACTTGCAGCAACCGACCGATCTGGGCGTCAACGTAGCTGACACATGCGTAGTAGGAATGCAACAAATGCCGAGCCTGTTCTTCCGTTGGCCGTTCATCGTCCCAGGGTTCGGGGAAGTCAATTAGATCCAGATAATGAGCCATTTCCCGATTGCTGAACATCGCGTACTCGGGAGCATCCGGGTTGGGTTGTTCATCTGCGAGCACATGAAACTTTGCCGGATCATGCAGGTCCCAATATTTTTTGGGAGAAACCCAAGCCAGGTGTGGTCTGATGTAGCCCATCGCCAGAAAGAATGGTTGATCTTGATTACCAAGTCGCCGCAGATCTGCAATCGCCAGATCAGTTCTCGCGCCGTCGAGAACTTGATTGTCCGGCAGATCGGGTGCTGCGGTACTGGGACGGCGGAGAATATCTTTGCGCCAGTCGTCTTCTGGCAATTGCTCGTCAGCAGCTTTGACCTTGTCCTTGATGCCTTCTGGATAAGGATTGGGCAAATCAGGAAGCTCGCGGATCGGTTCGCTCCAGGACTGCGGGTCGGGAGTTGGATTGTGAAAAATTTTCCCATGACTGACTGCTGTGTATCCGGATTTTCGGAACCACTGCGGGAGGGTTACTGCATCTGGTTTGGCTTCGCGAAAGTGAATCGGCAACGTCCAGACGCCAAGGTTGTCAGGCCGAAGACCCGTCATCAGACTTGCCCGGCAAGGATTGCAAACGGCGACTTGGCAATACGCTCGATCAAACTGCAAGCCGCGTGCTGCGAGTTGATCAATGTTGGGTGTGATGGCATTTTCATCGTCGTAACAACCGACCGAGGGCCGCAAGTCGTCGATGGCAATGAACAACACGTTCGGTTTTTTGGCGTCGACGTGTTGAACGCTGGAAACGCTCTGTGGAGCTTGCTGTTCCTGGGCGGCGAGACCGGTCGCACCCAGCAGGAAGATCACGGCAAGATAAATCTGGGTTTTATAAAGCGGGTTCGTCAACGCGAGTCTCCAATTTCTTGTCAATGAGTATCTTGTCCTGAATAACTTGACCTGAATAACTTGACCTGAATAACTTGGACAAAAACAAAGACTCAGGTTTCATTTGCAATTCGGATTCATGGTACTCAAGATCCGGTCGCCTCGCATCTGGGCCGTCATGGCGAATCCAACTTCAGCTCGAATTCTGCGAGAATTGTTGATAGGAGGCCGTCGGCGCTGTCGATTAGAAGGCCGTTAGCCCTGCCGATAGCGGAGCAGCCAAAAATACGTTACCAATTGTTGATGAAAAAAGCAGCAATATTCGTCGACGTTCAAAACATCTACTACACCACTCGCCAGAAATTTGCGAGACAGTTCAACTACCGAAGTTTTTGGGATACTGTCTCGGCCGACTGGGATGTCGTCTCGGCGACTGCGTACGCGATCGAGCCGAACGATGGTAAGCAGAAAGGGTTCCAGCAGATTTTGAAGGACATCGGTTTTACGGTGAAACTGAAACCCTATATTCAACGAAGCGATGGGTCTGCCAAGGCAGATTGGGATGTGGGGATTGCTTTGGATATGTTCGAGCAATCAGAACAAGTCGACGTTGTCGTGTTGGCATCTGGCGACGGAGATTTTGATTTGGCAGTCGATCGGGTTCGCGCCAGGAATGGAACCGAAGTAGAGGTCTATGGAGTCAGATCACTCACTGCTGGATCCTTGATAACTGCCGCTAGTCAATTTCATGAAATTGATGAAGCTTTGCTGCTTTGAAAACCGCATAAAGGTTTACTAAGAGCAGAGCGAGTTCTCGTTTGTTGAATCCATCGTCTTTAAGACACGTTACGCTTCGTTGACTGTGCTGACTTGCTGACTATGCTGACTTGTTGACCGAGTTGCACCGGTTTACTTCTGTCCTTGCCTCAAAAAAGGCATTAGCCATTCGATGACTCGCCAATCCATCCAACGTCGGTCAGGATCGCCTTGTTTCCGACCAAGATAGGCCAGATGCCCTCCAGATGGAGCGATATGAACGGTCACTCCCTTCACTTCGGGTAGTTCGCGAAAAGCATCCGGCGGGACGATCGGGTCATCTTCAGCCGTAAGTATCAAAGTTGGAATCTTGATCGATTTGACAAATTGATTGCCGCTGCACCGGGCGTAATAGTCGGCCGCACTATCAAAGCCCGCGACGGGAGCCGTATACAAATCGTCAAACTCTCTCAAGGTTCGTGGAGGGTTTTTCCACTGCGGTTTTGGTAGCGACGGAAAGTTGGCCAAATGCTGCTCAACATCCCGGGTTACCAGTTTCACGAAGTACTTGTCGTAGATCCGATTGCTCCAGCGACAAAGGGCTAGAGAACACTGGTCGAGATCGATTGGTGGATTCACTGCCACAGCACAACGGGGCCCGGCAGTGTCGTCGCTTGACCAACCGCAGGTTCCAGCCGCCTTTACGACAATGTTCGCACCTAAGGAAAATCCCATGACGGCTCCCGGCGAATGAGGGCAGAGGCTGCGTACCATTTTCCACGCGGCCAGCAGGTCTTCGCTTTTGCCGGAATGATAAGGGAGTCGAGCCATCCCCTTGGCAGCACCACAATCCCGATGATCCATCCGAAACGTTCGGACTCCCAGTTGATTCAGTTTTTTTGCGATCCGCACCATGTAGTCACTACTGTGGCATCCAGCCAGACCATGCAGCATTAAAACGATTGGGTCGGTGTCAGTCCAATCCGCCGGGCAGTCGTCGTGCAAGATTGTGCGATCGATCTCGTCCAAGTCCAACACATGCTGAACCGCTTGATACGGTTGACGCTTGCCCGCGACAAAAAAAGCCGCCAACGTCTGTCGATGCCCGCCTTTGAGAAATGGAAAAGCCTTAAATTTTGGATGAATCACAGTTGACGATATCTCGGGCAAGCAAAAAAACCAGACAAGCAAAAAAGAGCGGACTACTGTTTTATTTGACGGCGGGCCGCGTGATGTTTCCGCATTCACCCCGCCAAGGTCGCCATCTTTCTTCGGTGCGATCAGCGGCTGTCAGGAAAACGAATATCAACAATACAGGTAGTCGATAGAGTAGCCTAGCCCTGTTGTTTTGTTGAACGGCCCGGGTGTGATTCCTGCGTGATATTTCTGGCTGTGGCTCGAAAGATCGCTCGCAAAGATTCAACAAGCAAATGTCCCTGGCACATTTGCTCGAGTTCCCTGCGGCTGTTAACGATATTGCGGATGATAATAGAGCCGGCATGAAGCTCGTTCATGTATTTGACGCGCAAGCGGCCTCGGCTATCGGGCACACTTGGTTTCTGGCGGTGTCTTTCTTACTTGTAAGGTTTTGCATCTTTGTGCGTCATACCAGTGTCCTTTAAATATTGTGGGAGGTTTGTGGTGGAAGCGTTTTTCTTTTTAGGTTTTATACTCTTCTATTTCGCGCTACAGCTTTGGATTTTACCGAAGCTGGGATTCCAGACATGAATGAGCGGAGCTTGCAACCTCAGTTCGAGGTTAGACAAAGATTCGAAAGACAACAGCGCAATGAGTCAAAAGGAATTAGAAGTCGAGTATTTCGAGCAAGTCGACCAAAGCGCCAAACCCACAGAATGATTATTTAAATCGTTCGCCGCAAAGGGGCTCGTCGTCATGGGCTCGTCATTGTGCATAACAATTTGCTGTCGCCCCTCCGGGGCTGCGGGCTCCTTTTGACCTGGAACCTTGGGCTGACGCCGGCTGACGCCCAAGGCTAAGCGCTGTCGTTCCTTCGGAGCTGGTTGGTCGAAGAGAGCACCGGCTAAGATGTGGTGGGATCCGATGGCCGCGTTGCACTGACTCATGAAACCGATTTTGAGTCCAGACTAAACCTATGGTTTTACGACTGCAATTACGACGGCAGTTTTTCGGCAGCGGCCTTGTCCAAGTAGTAACTTACCCGCTCGGTTTTGTTTTCAGTCCCAATATAACTGGTGGGATAGGTCGTCCAGCTGCCTGTTCGACTGGCAATCTGTGCAAAGACGTCTGCTTTGGCTGATCCGGTGATCATAAAGACGATGTTGCGAGCCGCATTGATGGTTGGACCCGTTAACGTGACTCGCTGTTGTCCGGTTTCCGGATGAGTTGCAACGGCGCACACTGAATCACTTTCCAGCAATTCCATTTGATGCGGGAAAATGGACGCGGTGTGCCCGTCGGCGCCCATGCCGAGCAGCAAAAAATCGAATTCAGGTAAACCGTTGGCATCAGGCCGGACGTTTTCGCGTACCAGTTCCGCATACCGAGTCGCTTCGGCCTCGGGCGAATCTTCGCCACGGACACGAAAGATGTTTTGCGGATCGATCTGAAGTGGCTGCAACAATTGTTCGAATGCCATTTTGTAATTGCTCTGTTGGTCGTCCGGAGGAACACACCGCTCGTCTCCCCAGAAAAATCGGACGCGATTCCAATCGACACTCTTCGCGTGATTTTCGACCAACTCAGAATAAAGAGCCTTCGGCGTGCTACCGCCCGAAAGCGCAATCGAAAAGTCGGTTGAGCTTTGTTTGATTGCCGAGACAATTTTTTGAGCAACCGCTGCGGCAATCGCGGCCTTGTCCGGTAAAACCTCAAGCTGACTCGATTCGAAACGTGACGTCATTTAGAGCTCGCAAAAATTAGTATCGGAGGTCAGGTTTCGGCAGGGATTGCGCCAAGCTAAATCGGTTGCCTGAATCAACTTGTCAGCTGCTTCAGGCCCCCACGTTCCAGCCGGGTAACCGTAAACCGGAATCGAGTCATCGTTCTTCCAGGCGTCGATGATCGGATCGACGAATCGCCAGGCATGCTCAACACTGTCTCCGTGTGCGTACAAGGTTCCATCGCCACGCATGCAGTCGAGCAGCAACCGTTCGTAGGCAACCGGCACATCCTGTTCAGCCAGATCGGAGTAATGAAAATCCATGCCAACATTTTTGACTTGAAATCCATCACCGGGGACCTTCATGCCAAAGTTCAGCAGCAGCCCTTCGTCAGGTTGAATCCGCATGACCAGCTGGTTGTAATCGTTTTCCAGGCCTTGTCGTTGGAAAATTGATTGCGGAGGTTTTCGGAAAGTGACGACAATTTCTGCGACTTTGGTTGGCAACCGTTTGCCTGTTCGAACATAGAACGGAACATCCGCCCAACGCCAGTTGTCGATGAAGAATTTAATAGCGGCAAACGTTTCAGTCCGCGACGAATCGGGCACGCCCTCTTCCTGGCGATAACCCAATACCGATTGTTCATGAACCGACGACGCCGTGTACTGACCGCGGATAGCAGAGGTGCGGACTTGGTCTGACGTAATTGGCCGAATCGACTGCAACAACTTGGCCTTCTCACTACGAATCGCTTTGGCTGAGGCATCAATCGGCGGCTCCATCGCTACGTGAGCGACGACCTGCAACAAATGATTCTGAAACATATCCCGCATGGCGCCTGATTGATCGTAGTAGCCGCCTCGGTTGCCGACCCCGATATCCTCCGCAGAAGTTATCTGGACGTGAACGATGTAGTTGCGGTTCCAAAGCGGTTCAAAAATGCCGTTGGCAAATC
>CAZOXC010000090.1:0-8459 GCA_964583205.1 uncultured Pirellulaceae bacterium
ACCGGACTCTCTGTAGGAGCCCTGGCTTTCGGGTCATTGGGATGCTGTGGCGGGTGCTCAAGTGCTCCGCTCACCAAGCGAAATCAACTGATGCTGATGAGTCAGCCGCAGGAAATCCAACTGGGTGTTCAAGCCTATCAGGAAGTGTTGGCCGAGGAAAAAGCGTCATCGAACGCCCAATACGTCGATATGGTTAATCGAGTCGGGCACCGAGTCGCTGAAGCTGCCGAGCGTTCCGATTTTGATTGGGAATTCAGTTGCCTGGCAAATCCAACTCAAAATGCATTCGCGCTTCCGGGTGGAAAAGTAGCGATCTACGAAGGCATTTTACCGATCTGCGAAACAGAAGCCGGCTTGGCCGTCGTCATGAGTCACGAAGTCGCTCATGCAATTGCTCGACACGGTGCTGAACGAATGAGTCAAACGATGGCGGTGGACACGGTGAAACAGTTTGCTGATCAAATCGCCCAAAAGCAACTTCCCGATCGCCACGAACGTTTAATGAACGCCTACGGCATCGCCACTCAATATGGAGTACTACTTCCCTACAACCGCAAGCAGGAATCCGAGGCCGACCATATTGGAGTCATGCTGATGGCCAAAGCCGGTTACGATCCGCGAGAAGCGCCAAAGTTCTGGCAACGGTTTGGCGGTGCAAAGGGAGATCCACAAAGTCCAGAGTTCTTCTCAACCCACCCTTCGGACGCACGCCGAGCAGCGAATCTGGACAAACTGCTTCCCGAAGCGATGGAGCTCTACTCTTCTTCACAGAACCAAATCGGAACTGGCAATTCGATTTCCGGCGGAAGCCAAACACCGTACTGCTAAACAATCACACTCAGCTTGTTTTCGCGATAGCCCCGAATGGGCGACAGCGGGCAATCCACGCCCAAAATCCTGGATTCAAAAATAGCCTCTGATCGGCGACAGCGCGTAATCCACGCCGACATCTTCAACCCCGACGGCGTGGCAGCGTTTAAGCCGCATATGAATTTCTTCTCAACCCGCATCCAAAAACCCTAACGATCTCTACCAATATGAAACTGCAAAAAAAACGGCCCTCACGCAATCACGAGAGGGCCGAACGAATTCAAAGCTTGCAAGTCAGAAAAAAACTACCGACTGGCGACCAACTCCTGCATCTCATGGTCAAATTCATATGACAATGAACTGCCGGCTGTAAGAGAAATCTTCTTAGTACGAACAACTTGCTCACCATCAACATCGTACTTGACGGTAACAGTGTAGCTGTCCCAGGACTGGCCTTGCTTAAGTTTACGAGTCGAGAAATAACGAACCGAGCCAGTCGATTTCATTTGCTTTCCGCACAATTCAACAATTGCGTCTTCCGGAACAGACAAAGTGACTGAAGTAATCAGCTCAGCATTGTCAAAATCGAAGCTCACAGATTTGTTCGAACCGGCCATCAATTCAACAACCTTGGTGGAAGCAAGGCGCTTTCCATCTCGATTCAAAACCGCGCGAATTTCGTAAACGTAATTCTTGCCCATTTCCAGGTCGTTTGAAACGTATTGACGATTGATACCAGCAGCCGAAGTCTTTTTGCCGTTGATATAAACGTCTGCGTCCGTTGGAACTGAAACGTCGATCAATGCTTCATCGATTGGCTGAGAAGTCGAAACGATGGTTGTGCCAGTAACGGGCGACTGGTTTTGCACTGTGCAGTTACCATTCGGACAATTCATAGCCGGCAGCGAAACCGGTTGATAATGCTGAACCGGTTGATAGTGCTGAACTGGATAGTGCTGAACGGGTTGATGTTGAACTGCCTGGGCGTAGTAGACCGCCGGTTGTGACGGTTGATGAACTATATGGTGATGATGTCCACCACCCCAACTGCCGTGCGAGCTATGGCCAATACTACCGTGCGAGCTATGGCCAATACTACCGTGCGAGCCCCAGCTTCCGCCGCTGCCACCCGAGCCCCAACTTCCGCGTGAACCCAGTGAACCGCGTGAACCGAATGAGCCACCAGAACCTAATGAGCCACGCGAGCCCAAGCTGCCACGTGAACCGAAACTGCCACGCGAACCCAAGCTTCCACGCGAACCCAAGCTTCCACGCGAACCCAGACTGCCACGTGAACCAAGGCTGCCGAAAGAGCCACCCGATCCGCGTGAACCCAGTGAACCCCTTGAACCGAACGAGCCCCAGCCTGCTTCAACTTCCGCTGCCACCATTCCAACGATTGAAACAGCCGTAATTAGAAGGGCACACAATCTTCCTGTGTTACATCTCATTACCATCTCCTTGTGTAATTTCCATGATGTGTTATCACCGGCAACCTAGCCAGTTTGGGAAAAAATAACAAATAGATCAGGCAGTTCAAGTAGCTTGGGTAATTTCACTAGAATGCGGCATTAAAAGCCAGTTTAACAATCAAAAAGACTAGGTAGAAAACCAAAGGCAAGCCTAGTTCTGTTAAGCTGGGCAATCTCTGGAGGGCTGCGTAAAAAAAGCCCGCTGCGAATGCAACGGGCTAGAGCTTTTCAGGAGTCTTGTGTTGGAGTTTAGCGGCCGGAAACGACCGGAATTTTGAATTCTACAATGCAGCTCGTTTCCAGATTTGCCACCAAGGCTTTTTGGGTTCATGCTTGGACGCCGAGTTCCCCCAAGGCTTTCCATTGGTTCCGATGCTATCAGTCATTTTCGCAAAGGTGAAATTGGCATTAAGAATAACGGCACCCGACATATCGGATTTCGTTAAATTCGCATACGACAAATCGGCGCCCGTAAAATCGACTCCATACAAGTTGGCTTGGGAAAGATTCGCCTTGTGCAGATTGCATCGCATTTCTGAAAAACTGCAGTCGGCGCCTTTCAAGTAAGCACCGGTCAAATCTGCGTTGTTGATTTTGCAATGCCTCAACTGAACGCCGGCTCCACGAACGTCTCGCATATCGGCGACGTCCATTTGCGAGTCCGACATTTCGGCACTGTCTATTTTTGCGCCAACGAATGCCGTTCGTTTAAACGAACAACTTTGGAATTTCGCATTGGAAAACACGGCTTCTCGACAATCTGCGTCAGCAAAATTGCAAGCCTTAAACCGAGTGTCGCTAAAATCCAGTTTGCGCAGATCCGCATTCTGAAAATTAACACCGTCGATCAATACGCCATTCAAGGACTCGAAGTCCAGAGTTAACAAAACCTGGCGAGATTTTCGGTCAAGAATTTCAATCATTATCATCTCCCGTGCCGTCTTGTCGTAAGCGATTTTCTCGACGCCAGTAATTACTGAACGTTGATATCGATTAAGCGTTACTCATGTTTAAACACATGAGAACGAAAATAAGGTCGCTTATTGAACTTATATAGTGCGCTCGCTATTGCTCGAGCGTTTAAATCGCATGGAGAATGCACTGAGAGATTTTGGAAGTGGAATTGACGAATGGACCAAAACGCCCTCAATCGTATTTTATGTTAATCGGTATGCGAAAATCAATCTTTTTGTTGATTTAGCTGGTCCTCCAACCACGGTTCGATTATTCAGGCAGATTATTTGGGGAAATTGTTCTAACTGGGCGGTGTACGAAGCCTGTAAACCACCTGCTTATTCATCTTTACTCGCATCCGCCGCCGACTTCGAGAGTCCTCGGAAGTCCTGCAGCGTGACGTCTCTAAACGTAATCCAGTACTCCTTGGCCAATTCAATGGTTTCACGATCCTGGCTGGAGAGCTCCCAAATCACGTGATGTTTCGATTTTAATTCCACGCGATGCTTGGAATCGCCTTCACTGATTGCCAGCGACAGCTTCACTTCGTCCGGAATGAAACCGTACTTCTTGATCGCAGTATTGAGTTTAAGTCGAGCAAAGGGTGGCATGCGTCTGGGATCAGTTGCATTCAATCGCGCGAATTGGTCAATGAACTCGTAGTAGATTGGCAACACTGTTCCGTCGGTTGGCTTTTTGCCTGCAGTCTCATAGGTCATCTGATCGCTGGATAAAACCAGACTTCCGCTGGCAGTATCGTAATTCTCTTGAAACTCCGGGTTGACCAGGAATTCGTTGCGCACCATCCCATCGGACTTGAGTGCGTTTAGGAAGCGGATCAACTGATGTTCGGGAACGGTGGCTTTGATTTTTCTTGCGGCATCCAGCAGAATAAATTTTCGCTGATGGGTATCAAAGATGGCGACTTGTTCTGCCTTGGTCTCGTCCGAATCGACCAGCAAGAAATCGTAAATCAGCCCACCCGCAAACAGTGTCAAACTTTCCGAGACCGGGTCGGATTCAGCACCTTGGTAAATCTCGGTTTCGATTCGGAATTCTTGAGAGAGTGCGATATCGTGCGCGGCAGCTTGAACGGCTAATGACATAATCAGATACTTAATTAAACGCGTAACCATCCTGAGTTTCCAATCCGGAATACATGCACATTGCAGAAGGAAAACGCGGACAGTACATCGCCACCCAGTCGAAGTCTATATCGAAGGCGCATAAAAATACGCTTCGGAATGAAGCGCTTGATAATTACTGCTAGCTACTCAAACCGAGCAATTTGGGCACTCTTGCCGACTCACCCTAAGCTCTCACAAACCTGCCTGTTTAACGGCCAAGAATGACCGTTCTACAGAATTACGTACTGCTCAACCGGCGAAAGGCAAAAGCTTAGCCTTCACCGAATTCATCGTGGGCTCCAGAATGTCGCGAACTCCCGGTAGTTGATAGGCCGTTTCCAACAACCCTTTGAGCTTGTCCAGGAAGCCGGAAATCGGTTCATTCAGCGAGTCCTGTATGTCAGTCGGCATTTCATTGAGACCCATTTCTTCAATCATGCTGCTTGCCGAATTGATCTTCTCAACTGCAGCTCGAGCCGTATCTTCATCCTGGATTTCACCGATCGAAGCAGAGACCGAATCAAGCTGAATTGTCAAATCCGCAGTCACCTTCTTTGCAGTAGGCCCTCGGTTTCCGGTGGTCATCGAGTAAATAAAGTAGATCAAAGCAGCAATCAGAATCAGCGGCAACAATATTCTCAACATTGACCCTACACCAGACTCTGTAACCGGAGCCGACTCACCAGTTGCATCCACTGCTCTGCCAGCAGACTCTCCAGCGCCAACTGCAGCGTCGCCCGCAACTCCGGCAACCGCACCACCGACAGCACCGGCCGCGCCTTTAGCTGTGTCAACACCTGAACCCAGCAAGTTGCCAAAGCCCAACTGGTCCATCAAACCTGCGTCCACGTTTTTCAAGTGCTGCTTCTGATCCATCAACAGACTTGCCAAACCACTGTCATCAAAGCCAAGCGATTTTTTCTGCTTGCCCAACACACCCATCACGACCGGAGCCAACATGCTCAGCAACGAACCAATCAATCCAGACTTCATCCCTAACGCGCCGGCAATAGAATCGAACATCGAGTTTTGCTTGCCACCGAAAATCGATCCCAGTAAATCACCGCCCGACTTGACCAATGAATCCTGTTCGTCCTGCTTACTGAAGATGTCGTCCAGGTTGTCCAACAAACCACCATCGTGATCGTCCAGCATCTTGTTTAACTCGGAAGCCCCTTGTGGCGTATTGGCTTTGTTCATCAAGCCACCCAGAATAGCTGGTAGGGCCGCACCTAAAGCACCCGATGTTGCTTTTTCATCTTGCCCCAGAACGGAACCGATCTTGCCCATCACTTGTTTGGAGATCGCGTTTTTAGCGAGCTCCATTAAGTTAATTGACATCATTTAACCTCTTGTTTTTGGAAGCATTGCAGCTCGTTTTAGCTGCAAATTGCGAGACGGAAGTTCGCCGGATACCGGCCGGCAAAAAAGTGCCGCGGTCGACTCACTGCGAACTTGTAAAATGAGCTCTTAGAATGCGAACTCGGTGAGCAAGATCATTATGTGATTTTTAATTCGGCCTTCAAGGACTTGCGCCGTTTGAGAAACCGAATAACCGTCGCTTCTCACGATTTGGACGATTGATTTTCCCAAAGGTCCCAAGTTAGTTGAGGGCCGGTTCGATAAGCGTTGGATAACGATTTTCAAGATCTGCGATCAACTCACGAATCTTTTCCCTTCGAGTCGCCGGCGCAGGGTGAGTACTCATGAACTCGGGACCACCACGTTCGCCGGATGCTCTCTCCAGAATATCCATTACCTCCAACATCGCCGACGGATCGTAGTCGGCCAGCAGCGTCAACATGATGCCCCACTTGTCAGATTCAAGCTCGTCTTCGCGACCGTATTTCATGTTGACGACGTTGCCGATCATCCCGGCCATTTGAGCGCTGTTGATATCTCCACCAGCGACGCCAGCCGCACCCACGATCCCTTGAGTCAAACGACCCTTGGCTATCCGTTGCGCACTATGTCTCTCAATGACATGACCGATCTCATGTCCCAGAACGCCCGCCAGTTGATCATCGTTAAGCTGTCGATAGAGCGCATAGGTCACAAAGATCTGCCCACCCGGCAGCGCGAAAGCATTGACCGTATTTGGGTCCGCCAACAAATGAAACTCGAAGCGGTAAGGAATCGACCTCCCCTTACTGGCGCACTCCTGGTTGAGAATCCGAATCAAATTCAATCCGATCGCATCGACTCGGTCCCGGTCAGCCTGGCCTCGATAAAGACCACCATGCTGCATCGCCATTTGATCACGAGCCTGCAGACCCAGGGCAACTTCCTGCTCGGTAGTCATTCCCCCCACGCGTTGATTTTCACCCGTGATCGGATTCACATCGGTATTCGACATGTAGGAAAGAACGTAGAACGCCACGATCGCGCCAGCGATCAACAAGCGAATTTTCCAAGCCCCCATCGAACGACGTTGGGGGCGACCATATCCATAACTCATGCGTTTCCCAGGTGAGAACTCGAAGTCAAATTCAATCTTTGCGGGATTGCCCGTCAATTCCTGATCGGGTTTCGACCATCAAACTAATTCAACTGCAGTGTTTTGTCGAGAATGATCGCTACCTTCAACCCTGGTCAACATCGTCTCTGGCAATTCGCAATCCGGCAAACTGCCAACGACTCTGAGCCGGGAAAAAGTTGCGATACGATTTGCGGAAGTGAGTACTGGACGTCGCCACACTGCCGCCTCGCAAAACGTATTGGTTACACATAAATTTGCCGTTGTATTCACCAATTGCACCGGGCGGTGCCGAGTATCCCGGGTAAGCCTGATAACTGCTTCCCGTCCATTGCCAAACCCCACCGGCCAAACCACCGCTGGACTGGGTCGGGTGAATCGCTAACTCGTCGGCAATCAACTGGTCGGCAAATTGACCGGTCGGCTGCTCAAGTGCCGAGTCTTGTTCGCTCATTCCATAAGCCACTTCCCATTCGAATTCGGTTGGCAAGCGACATTTTTTCCAGCGAGCAAAAGCGTCCGCTTCAAAATAACTGATGTGCGTAACTGGCCAGTCCGGATTCACGGGCACCAAACCTGCAAAAGTAAACTGCATCCATTGGCCGTCCTTCCGAGTCCAATACAAGGGCGCATTCCAACCCTGCTCCTGCACCGTACTCCAGCCCAATGACAGCCAGTTCCCAGGCTGTTCATATCCCTCCGCTTCCATGAACTCGATGAACTCGCCACAAGTCACCAGGTTTTTGGAAACAGATACGTTCGGAATGAAAACTTGATGCCGAGGCAATTCGTTGTCAAAACAAAATTCTTCGGCGGCATGCCCGATCGAGTAATTCCCGGCTGAAATCTCAATCCAATCCTCCGCCGCAAGTTCACTTGGGGCAAATGGCGATTGGCTATAACAAGGCAACAACGGATTCGCCGAGAACGCGTGCTTGATGTCCGTAAGAATCAATTCCTGATGCTGCTGCTCATGATGGATCCCGACTTCCAGTATCCTGAACCAGCGCTTAACGAACTCGGGTGACTCCAGTCGCTCGCCAAGTTCCCGGTCGACGTACTTGCGGTACTCGCGAATCTCATCCAACCCCGGACGAGAAATCGTCCCGCGTTGCGGACGAGGAAACTGCTCGCCAACCGCGTTGTAATACGAGTTAAACAAATACGAAAAGTGCTCGTTGAATTCTCGATAACCCGCATCCTGCTTGAGAATAAACGTCTCGAAAAACCAGGTCGTATGAGCCAGATGCCACCTGACCGGACTGGCATCCTCCATCGACTGAATCATGCAGTCTTCGGGCGTCAAGCAATCCGTGATCCGGGCGGTAAACGCGCGAGTATTCTTCAACTGGGCGGCAATGTCGATGGTCTTTACGGTATCCATGAATGAATCAAGGGCTAAATCAATGAAGCTTGGTCGCAAACATTCATTATAGAGCAACTCAGATTTCCGTCGAATGCCGTTGTCCCTGCGATCTCTCCGCACAGCCGCGAGCTGCCCCTTTGCTTCAGGGCTTTCTATAGAGAGCACTTCAAAACCAAAGCAGCAAGACTCTCTGGCTCATTTGGCACGGCAAAACACGACTCGGAGAGTCGTGCTACTATCGGCGATCCAAGTTT
>CAZOXC010000091.1:0-8432 GCA_964583205.1 uncultured Pirellulaceae bacterium
TCATATCCCAGTTCTAAGGATCTTGTCTCCAATACCTTTTCCAAAACTGGAATGATTTCATCGAACTTATCAATGTAGAAACCAACTTCAGCGAGGGCCTGCATATACGTAATGGTTTCCAAATCATCGGGGCCGCACTGGTCGGTCTTTCTGGCGACAACTTCAAGATAGAGTTCAAAGGCCTTTTCAAATTGCGCGCTATCGGTATAGCATCCGGACAAGGAAATCATGACATCTGTCAAAAACGGATGGTCATCAGGAAAATCTCTCTCAGAATTTTGGACTTCCTCGAGAAGGTTGATTGCGTCTTGTAATTGCCCATTGTCTCGATACATCCCAGCCAAGATCCACTTGCGATAAAGCGTGTTGAATGTGGTCCTATCAGCTTTTAGCTCAATGTTGACTGCCGTTTCAACCAAGTCGATTGCCTCGGGCAACCGTTCCTTCCGATAAACATTCGCCAACTCAATCATGGATTCGATCGTTTTATTGTGTTCATGGCCAAAAGTTGTTTTCGAAGACTCTAGTGCCTGCTTTGCAAGTTTTTCAGCATCGCCCCTGCGACCAGCTTTTCTGTATTCAATAGACAATCCCGTCTTGGCCGAAATCGTGACAGGATCATCCTTCCCTAAGGCGGTTTCAGCTATTTTCAAAGCGGATTCTGCCAACTTCAGGGCTTTGGAATTTTGCCCATCTCGCACAAGATTGGCTGCGTGCTGTAACATCGACCGAATCGTGTAAACGTGATCGCTCCCAAGTTTCGATTTTTGGAGCTTGTATATCTGTTCCGAGATTTTCAACGCATCTTCGTACTGTCCCAAATCGCGGTAGCCCATTTCCAGACCAACCATGGAATCCAAGGTGCTCGGGTGATCAACGCCAA
Organism: uncultured Pirellulaceae bacterium; assembly: GCA_964583205.1. Classification (GTDB taxonomy): domain Bacteria; phylum Planctomycetota; class Planctomycetia; order Pirellulales; family Pirellulaceae; genus CALMEE01. Next base: position 884 of record CAZOXC010000091.1, read on the forward strand.
GCTTCGTCTTTTTCAATTCAAGAACTTGTTTGTGGAGTTCAACGGCGTCACTCAATCTGCCAAGACTTGAATAGCAAACCGCCATATTCGCCATCGTCTGCAGTGTGTCAGGGTGGTCAGCTCCTATTTTGTATTTTTGTTTCTCGAGTAGTCCTTCAAACAATTTCAATGCTCTTTCGACTTGTCCAATCTTTTCGTAACTGGAAGCGAGATTGTTGATGGTTTGCAGTGTCGAGGGGTGATCTTCGCCCAGCTTCACTTCTTCCAGCTCCAACAACTCTTCGAGTATTTTTATCGCATCCTCTGGGCGACCATTGACGTAGTAACTTGCTGCCAAATTGCCATACGAGCTAAACGTATCGGGGTGGTCATGACCGTGTTTCTCAATTTTGAGTTTCAAGACTTCTTCGAACATCTCGAGCGATTTTTTTCGCTGACCAGCGTCGTTGTAGCTAGTAGCCAAATTGTTCATGGACTGCAACGTACTGCGATCATCTGGTCCAAACTTGAGAATCGACAGTCTCAATTCCTCTTCGAAGGTCAACAGTGATTCCTGGATTTCGCCGGCATAACGATAGTTAATTCCCAAATTGCGTAATGCCGTGATCGTTGAATTATGATCGGGACCGGAGGTTGCCTTACGTAACTCAAGTTCCTGCTGGGCCACTTCGACTGCAATTCGATACTCCCCCAGCCCTCGAAACGAAGTGCCCAAGCTCTTCAGAAGTTCGGCGCGGCCTTCGTCATCAAGATCGGACTCTTCGAGAATTTGTTTAGCACGAAACAGAACATCTTTGGCGCTTGTATCGGCATTAGCGCCTTGACCGGGATCCGCACTTCGGAAAGACCTTGTAAAGATAAACAAAGCATCTTTCGATCGCTTCGCCGACTCCTCGGCCGCTATTTGGTCCTTTCTGGATTGCTCCGCATTGGTTTTCGCAACTCCTTCAGCCTTGAGTGCGCGTGCTGTTTCGTTCTTCGCCAATTTCGAGGATTCAGCAACCAACTTCCGCTGTGAGCGTTCAGCCAATGCGAACCAGGTTGTCCCGGCGATCCCCGCAATCAACAAAGTAGTAATCGTAGCGAGCGATGCAACCAATCCTTTCTTCTTGCGAACGAATTTTTCGATCTTGTACCTGGCGGATGGAGGTCTAGCCTCAACAGGCTCACCATCAAGAACCCGTTGGACGTCATCGGCAAATTCGTTGGGCGTTGCGTATCTCCGGGAACGATCTTTTTCCAAAGCTCGCATGATGATCCAGTCCAATTCCCCTTTCAACATTTGTTGAAGTTTGGATGTTCCGATTTGCCGTAGCTTGCTAACCGATTCCGCTTCGTTTGTGGAAGAACTAAGTCGATGGCTGGGACGTGGCGGCTCCTGCTCACGAATTAACTCAAGCACCTTCAGCAAAGCATGCTCGTGCAAGGTAGCTTTTTCGATCGGAGTACTACCCGACAACAGTTCGTAAAGAATGACACCCAGTGAATAGACATCAGTTCGAGTATCGATGTCGACTGTTTCTAACCGAGCCTGCTCAGGACTCATGTATTGGACTGTCCCAAGCACTCGCCCAAATTCTGTGGAGATTGTTTTGTCGGTGAGCCTTGTTTGATGTTCCAGAGCTTTGGCCAACCCGAAGTCAATCACCTTGACGATCGGTCTCCCATCCTGGACATGAACAAGGATATTGGAAGGCTTCAAGTCTCGATGAATAATCCCTTTGTGATGTGCGTGCTGGACTGCATTGCAAGCCTGTACGAACAACTCCATTCGCTCACCGGGGTTCAATCGGTTGGCATCACAATACTTGGTGATGGCATCCCCTTGAACCAGCTCCATCACAAAATACGGACTACCGTCGTCGGTAGTTCCCGCGTCAAGCACCTTGGCGATATTGATGTGATCCATCATCGCCAGAGCTTGGCGCTCAGCCTCAAAACGACCGATAGTCTCTTTATCAGCAACCGAAGTTTTTATGAGCTTCAATGCTACTTTCCGGCGTACGGGCTTCTCTTGTTCGGCCATCCAAACCGATCCCATTCCTCCCTCACCGATTTTCTGAATCAGGCTGTAAGGACCGATTTGATTCGTCTCATTTTCAAATTGAGCCAAAGAAAAACCCTGCGTAAGATCATCGTCAGCCACTTGTTCATTGGAAGTCACTGTGACATCATTCGCAGGCGTTTCGCTGGAGGAACTGTCGAGGGTCCGGGCGACACTTTCGGGATCAAATGGCATTGGTTTACTGGAGCAGTGATTCTCTTCAATTTCTTCCAGCTTTACCAAAAGCTCATCCTGCAGTGACTCATCGACTTGGGACACGAATTCGGATTTCGATGGCGTCACACCATTGTCCAGTTGCGAGCGGTATTGGTCGGCAAGTTCTTCAATTTTTCGATCTCGATCCATGCCGAATTCACCTTCATTTTCGGAACTGTTCGGGGCAGCAATATTATTGCAACAATCTATCACAAAGGATGGTCAGCCTGAAAAGCGTGTATTCCAGAAAACTTAGATTCGCGCAGCATTTTTGCTGTAATCACGGGCACTCGCGAACTCGCGAATCTCTAACATGGTCCAGAGAATGTTCTCGAGCCAATTCAGACACAAGCACTATTCGGGTAGAATTACTCAACGCAGTTTGTACCGAAACTGTTCTTCACTTAAATCGGCTGGCTGAAAATGAAACAAACAATTGAAATACAAGGCGTCAATCTTAAACTTTCACCACCACAGACCAGCGAGGCGACCTGGATCGGTCAGGCCGAAGTTCTACAACAGGTTCTCGCTTGCTGGCTGATTGTGGACGAAAAAGATTTGCCACTGACACCGCGACTGGTGGGAACGCCCGGAATCGGAAAAACCGCATTGGCCATGGCCGCGGCGCAGCAAATGCAAAAACCTTTGTACATCTATCAGTGTACGGCCGACACTCGACCGGAAGATTTGCTGGTTACTCCCGTGCTGGCCGAGAGCGGCAAGATCGCCTACCACGCCTCGCCGCTGGTCTCGGCCATGATCACTGGTGGCGTTTGCGTTCTGGACGAAGGTAATCGAATGAATGAAAAGTCCTGGGCCTCTCTGGCTCCACTGCTGGATCATCGACGTTATGTCGAATCGATCGTGGCGGGAATCACGATTCAAGCTCATCGGGATTTCCGTTGCGCAGTAACCATGAATCAGGACGAGTCGACTTATGAAATCCCCGACTACATCTTGAGTCGCTTGCAACCGACACTGGGCCTGGCGTTCCCTAACCGTGAAGATGAAATGGCGATCCTGCAATATCATCTACCGTTTTGCGAGGCTGAAATGCTGACGATGACCGTCGAATTCCTGCAACGTTCGCACGATTTGAATCTGGATTATTCTCCGCGCGACGGAATCAACTTGTTGCGATACATGATCAAGCGGCTCGCGCAAAATCCAGAACACCCGGTGGCCAAGGACAAAATCTGGGAAGAGGCTTTACTGGCCTGTCTGGGCGATGAAGCACTGGACCTGGAAGGACTGGCGGCCGCGCGTCAAAGAACTTTAGGCGGACAAACTCTGCCGATGGGTCTGGGCGACTTCTTTTTCGGCAATGATGACCCGCTGCATCCTGATATCGATGAAGAAGACGAAGAAGATTTTTAGCCCAAACCCGGTCAACTGATTTCGTTACTTTGAATGACTCGCATGAACCACCCCTACCCTGTATTCCGAGTTGGATCTCGAGCAACTGTTGTTCCGGTTGTTCATGGCAGCGGTGATTTTGCGTGGCAAGTCCGCCACATGATCTCGCAGGGCAACTTTGATTGTCTGGCAGTTCCACTTCCCAACTCGTTTCAGGAACCGGTCGAGCAAGCCATTCTGGAGTTACCTGTCTGCGGCATTGTTGCTCAACATGAGAGCGTAGATTACGAACCCACGTTCGATCCGGAAGCAACTGAAGAAGATGATGACGCGATCGAATTCGAAGAAGGCCCCAGTTCGAATTACGTTCCCATCGATCCCTGCCAGCCCGTGATCGCGGCATTGCGGGTGGCACTTGAAGAACGGATTCCTCGCCGATTTATCGACAAGGAAACGGCTTGCTTCGAACCCTATGCGGAAATGATGCCTGATCCCTACGCGCTCAAACAGGTTTCCCTGGAACAGTTTGCAGCCGCTGTTTTGCCGACGCTTAGCGAACCTGACGAAGCTCAATGGCAATCTCGAATTCGTTTCATGGCCTATCAACTTCGCGAATTGTGCATCGATTTTGAAAATGTTCTATTCGTATGCAGCATCCTCGATTGGCCATGGATCCGAACCTGTTTTCAGGATCGTGACCTGGTTTGCCCGGAACACGATTCTGTCGAGACGCCCGAACATTCCACGATCGATAACGATACGCTGTATTTCATGTTGGGCGAGCTACCATTCGTCACCGGCCTGTACGAGAAAGCGCGAGCCAATCTGGAAGTCGATGACAACCTTTCAATCGATGGAGTCAAGGAATTATTGATTTCCGCCCGCTCTTCCTACAGGCAGGATTATGGCAAGCGTGCTCGCAAGATCACTCCGCACTTGCTTAAAACGTGTTTGAAGTATTCTCGCAACTTGTCTTTAATTTACGGTCGATTGACTCCGGATTTGATGACCTTGATTACCGCCGCCAAGCAAACAGCCGGCGATGGCTATGCATTGCATGTTCTGGAGACCGCACGAAATTACCCCTTTGCAAAACTGAACGACACACCGACAACCAAAATCGGCATCGCGGAGGCGCGGTTCCCCAACGACGATGTGCGGCGGATCAAAAACCGACTGGCCGGCCCGCCGGTTGCCTGGTCCAACATTCAATTGACTCCGAAACCCGATCAAAACAAACGTGAAGAATGGTCTCAGCGCTGGAATCCTTACAGCCACTGCAGTTGGCCGCCAGAAGATGTCCAAATCGAAAATTTTCGGCAAGCAGTTTTTGACAAGGCACAGAGTGTTGTCAGCAACGAAATGGCCAAGACTGAAAAATTCACGACCAGCATCAAAGACGGCATCGACATTCGCGACACACTCCGTCACTGGTACGACGGCAATATTTACGTCAAGGAGATCCCGCCTAACCGAGGGCATTTGGACTGTGCAGTGATGCTGTTTGACTCGCCCTCCGATCCTCGAGACTATCCCTGGCGCGTGACCTGGTATGCGGAACACTTGAATGAGTCGACGCTTTGTTTTTATGCAACTGACTTCCAGGACGAACCGGTTGGTCCGGGAATCTGTCTGTCGACTTACGGCGGCGCGATGTTCCTGTTTCCGCCTCTGGCCGTTCCCGATATCTGGCAGGATCCTCGATTGAACTTTACGGAGACACTGGAAGAACGCTTGCTGGCCGCGGCTTGTTTACACTCCAGCCAACCACGCATTGCTCTGTTATCAGCCAATCCGCCCGGTCAGGCATATCGCCAACTGGCCTCCCATTACAAAAAGAGCTGGATCCATGTGCCCCTCTCCCACTTCAGTGACTCGACCGTCCAGCAATTGCGAATGGTCCACGTTTTGAATGGCAAAGAGGTTCGCAGTTACGCTGCGGATTTTATTCGCAAATCATAAAGGCTGAATTGCCTGCACTTGCTTGGGCCGCGAGCCTGGATTGGTTAGAATATAGACATGGATAAAATCACACTCTTTTATAACATCGTGCAGATGGCGGCCGTCGACGGGAAATTCACCGACGAAGAGATCCGGCACTTGATCGGCCGCGCCAACCAATGGCAGATTCCAGACGAGGAATTTGAGACCGCCATCGCCGGCATCTCCACAGGCAAAACGGAAGTTGACATTCCGGAATCCCAGGAAGATCGTACCACTCTTTTGAAAGAGATGATCTTGATGATGGCCGTGGATGGCGAGTTGGCAGAAGTTGAGAAAGATTTGTGCGCTCGAATCTCCGTCAACATGGGCTTCAGTCCGGCTCGACTCAAAGAGACGATCGAGTCCCTGCTGAAACGTGATTAGTGCTTCTCTGATCAAGCGCCTTTCAGGACTCCGCTGAACCGATCTCCCAAGGCAAGAATTCAAAAGGCGATTTCACAAGGCCAGGCATTTAGTGGGTTGACACTGGGCCCTGCCTTGTGCTTGAATACTTGCCAATTCTGAATCGATTCGAGGACTTGTTGCCTGGATCACAGCCTGCAACCAGGAAACTTGCAACAGCTAAATAAACAAAATTGGATAAAGAGTTATGCCGCGACTGAATTGGACAAAAAAAAGAATTGCAATGTTGGGGACTGCTTCCGACGAGAAAATTGCCAAACGTCTGGGGCTTACGAAATCAGCAGTTTCCTGCAAGCGATGGAGTTTGCAGATTCCGGCCTTTGGTCAATCGACAGCCGAGAAGACTTATTCCTGGAAAAAGAAAGACCTTGCCAAACTGGGCAAAATCCCGGATTACGTGCTTGCCGAAAAACTTGGAATAAGCGCGCCAACTGTGGCTTACAAACGTCGCGCGTTATCTATCGAACCGGTTAAAAAAGGCAGGGTTGCGCGCAAGTGGAAGAAAAGGGAAATCGCATTGCTGGGAAAGATGCCTGACACGGAAGTCGGAAGAAAGATTGGTCTTCATCGGCATCAGGTTGCCATCAAAAGACAAGAATTGGGGATCAGTGGATTTAACGAAGCGGCCGCCGTTCGCTGGACCAAGGCCGTAGAGAAAAAGCTGGGTCGTGTTCCAGATGCTGAACTCGCAGAAGAAATTGGAATCGCAGGTTATAGCGTGCGGATGTATCGAATTCGCAAAGGAATCCCGGCCTGCAAAATCGCCAGAGGCCGAATTCGCTGGACCAAAGCAATGCTGAATCGTCTGCACAAGGAAAGTGCCACCAAACTGGCGCAAGAATTCAATTGCACCACAGCAACCATTTACAACCAACGAAAGAAACATCCTAAGAACAAAAAATAGCCCAACGCCCGAGCGTCTCGTTTCACGCGCCCGATTCCCGGCTGACGCAGAACGTTCACAGCAGATCGTTCGCAAGGCATGCACGACATCGTTGACAGCAGTCACAGACAGGATACCGTCGCTGCAATTTGCTTGATCACTGACGATCGCCCTGTCACTGACGATCGCCCTGGGCGAATCGGTTGGACAGGAAGGCCGAATGGCGTGCGCGAATTTTTCTGGAGAAATCCGGATCATCAAAATGGATCTCAGCCAGGTCATTTACCTTGGCCAGCGCTTTGGTTTCCTTGAATGACAAATTGGTCTTCAATAGACCATGATCGTACGCATAGCGATCCGAATAACCGGGTAACAGTATTTGCCAACTGTACTTCAATGTGTTGGCCGCCGATTGCTGACCCTGGAGCTGCTTGACGTGCTCATAAATGTTCGTGGTGCAGTTGTTGTTGAGTGTGTTGTAAAACTCGGGCTGACCTGCCAGTTTGTTGACTCGCTGCATCACACTCAAAAACAATTCCTGCGACTGTCGAGCATCGGCGACCGTCGGATAAACGTACACGTCTGATTCGCGGTGCTTCGCTCGGAGGCGGATCACATCTGCCTCGCTGGCGACAACATAAATC
>CAZOXC010000092.1:0-8333 GCA_964583205.1 uncultured Pirellulaceae bacterium
AGTTCCCAGTTCGTTGCGCGTGGGTGCCCTGTGGCTGGGGGCGTCTGGCTGGTATGTTAGTGGCAATGTGTCATGGCCGGCGGCTGTACCCGGAATCATGACTGGATCGATTTTGTCGACCAGTCGGGCGATTGGTGAGGCTGCGCCCCTGGTGATTCTGGCCGGCCTGATCTACAAAACCGAATCGCCGGCACACCTGATGGATCAGTATTCCGTATTGCCTTTGCAGATTTTCTACTGGGCCAGCCAGCCGACCGATGAAAACGCTGTTGTCAACTTTCAGAGTATTGCGGCCGGCGGAAGTATCGTTTTGCTGGTTATCCTGCTGACATTTAACGCCGTGGCGATCGCGTTGCGACAAATAATGAGCAAGCCTTTAACTTAAGATTCACTTGATGAGTTCCAACAAGCTTAGAATATTGAAACCAGAAATTTCCCAAACCGCCAAACCGCGCAACAATGACTCGAACGAGCCGATTGCGACGATGATCGGAATTCGCGACTTGAATGCCTGGTACGGCGATTTTCAGGCGCTGAAGGAAGTCGCGCTGACGATTCCCCAGCAGCAGGTAACGGCGTTCATTGGTCCCAGCGGTTGCGGCAAAAGTACATTGCTCAAGTGGATCAATCGCATGAACGATGTGGTTCCAGGTGCGCGGGCCACCGGAACTCTGGATCTTCCCGACCTGGACATTCTCTCGCCAGCGGTCGATGTGGTTGCTCTGCGACGTCGCATCGGGATCGTGTTTCAGAAGCCAAATCCGTTTCCAAAATCGATTTACGACAACATTGCTTTTGGGCCTCGCCTGCACTTTTCCAAAATGTCCCGTGCGGATCTGGATGATCTGGTGGAATGGTCATTGCGGAAAGCAGCCGTTTGGAACGAAGTCAAAGATCGCTTGAGAAAGAGCGCACTTGGCTTGAGCGGCGGTCAACAACAGCGACTTTGCATTGCCCGGGCGATTGCAGTGGGCCCGGAAATTTTGCTGATGGATGAGCCCTGTTCTGCACTGGACCCGGCGTCCACTTCGCGAATCGAAGATTTGATTTTCGAATTGCGTGAACAGTATACGATTGTGATGGTCACTCACAACATGCAACAAGCCGCTCGCTGCAGTGACCGCACTGCGTTTTTCTTTGAAGGCCAGGTGATTGAAGAGGGTGAAACAGACACTTTGTTTACTCGACCAACCAGGCAACAGACAGAAGACTACATTACGGGTAAATTCGGGTAGGGTTATGTTGAAACATTTTGTTCGCGATCTGCAATCGATTAAACGCCAATTGCTCAAGCAGTTCGGTACGGTTGAAAAAATGATCAGTGATGCCACTCAGGCTTTATGCGAGCGCGAAGTTGTGCTGGCCAGACAGGTGATCGACACCGACGAACAGGTCAATGTTGAAGATGTCAGGATTGAAGAAGAGTGCTTGAAAATCCTGGCCCTGCATCAACCGGTTGCCACGGACCTGCGGCAAATATCAGCGATCTTGAAGATCAATTCTGACATCGAACGGATTGCTGACCTGGCTTGCAACATCGCCGAACGTGCCGAGTGCGTTCATCAGTACGCCTATTTCCCGCTGCCGGATCAAATCAACGAAATGGCGCGACGGGCGACCGAGATGGTGGGCAATGCACTGGACGCATTTGTGAATCTGGACGAGCAACTGGCCAAACAGGTCATCAAGAGTGACTCGATGGTTGACCAACTCAACCGCGAAGTGATCGAAGAGATCAAGGGTCTAATGAGACAGGATTCGACTCTGGTCGATCCCGCATTGCACTGCTTTTCCGCCACGCGACATCTGGAACGCATTGCAGACCACGCTGAAAACATCGCAGAAGATGTGATCTACCTGGTCAATGGTGAAATCGTTCGGCACGACCATCAAGAGTTTTTACAGGAATCGAAAGAAAGCCAAGATGCCTCGAACAACAATTCTGGTGATTGAAGACGACCGCTCGCTGGCAGATGTGTTGAATTACAATCTGACTCAAGCTGGTTATCAGGTGTTGTGCGCCTACGATGGGCGGGACGGTTTGGAACAGGCTCGGCTGAAACTACCAGACTTGATATTGTTGGATGTGATGCTGCCCGAGATCGACGGAAACGAAGTTTGTCGACGCATCCTAGCAGTGCCCGAACTGGACGAAACACTGGTCGTGATGCTGACTGCCAAGTCCGAAGAATCCGATCAGTTGGTCGGCTTCTCCGTGGGTGCCGATGACTATGTCGTCAAACCTTTCAGCGTGAAAATTCTCCTGCAGCGCATTAAAGCTCTGCAGCGCCGGCGGCGGTCATCAACCGGTGCAGACGTGGTCAGCCGCGATGGAATTACCGTCGATCGAGTCAAGCATCGGGTTGTAGTGAACGATCGTCACATTGAACTCACGCCCAGCGAGTTCCGTCTGCTGGATACCTTGATCCGACAACCCGGCAGGGCCTTTGCCCGTGCCGAATTGATTGATGCCGCACTGGGCACCGATGCACTGGTTCTGGAACGCACGGTCGATGTTCACGTTCGAGCCCTCCGTAAGAAACTTGGGAAGACTGCCGAGGCGATCGAAACGATTCGCGGCGTCGGCTATCGATTCAAGGATCATTCCGATATTCCGCAAAACACGTCCAGCTCCAGCTGATCCTGGCGGATTTTGATTCCGCGAAATTGGGGTGCCATGAAACCTCGCGGATTCGAAAACCTGCGCATAAAAAACGCCGCGCAAAAAACTTGCACGACGTAAATAAAAAGCGCCTCCGATAGGACTCGAACCTATGACCCAGCGGTTAACAGCCGCTTGCTCTACCAACTGAGCTACAGAGGCAGGCGTGACACCGATAAAGGCGTTCTGCCAAGGGAAAATATATTAAGACAACCTCTTCAATCGGACAAGTCTCATTTGATCCGGAAAGCCGACCGATTTCAGTCGGCCCAAAGGGGGTTTGTCCGTATGCTGCTTATTGGGGCTGAAACGCTCCTCCTCCGGGCAAGTCAGCTACTCGCTGAGTATTGTCCGTGGCTGGCGACACGCCAATTTCACGATTATGCGTGTTGATTCGTGCGGCCACCTGCTTGGTAATGTCGGCGGCAGGACCTGCAGCGTAGACCTGACTGGTGGTCAGGACAATCGACATCCCCTGCTCGTTCGCGATTTGGTAGGCCACCGGACGGATTTGATCCAACAAATCGCGCCGCAGCTTGTTGTGGTGGGCATTCAACTGGCTTTGCCAGAGCATCGATTCTTTGCTCAAAGCCGTTTGATGGGTAACTTGCAAAGCGTTCAATTCTTCCTGGTTTTGAACGTTGAGATCGCTGGAAATCGAGGCTTGGCGCACATCGTATTCCTGATCCAGTCTGGCCTTGAATTCCTGCAATTCAGATTTAATTTTGGATTCAAACTGCGAAACCGATTGCTGAATCAGATCGGTCGCCCCAATTTGGCGAGCGATCTCGTTGATATCGACAACGGCGATTGTTGTGTTCGATTGCTGTTCCTCATTATTTGAGGCAACCGAATCCGCGGTTGTCGAGCATCCTGTGATCAATAATCCAGTCAGCAAAATCACGCCACCATGAATTAGCAGTGTTGCCAGACGCATCGTTTTTGACTCCATTTGACTTGCTTGGGCCGGAAGATTACAGATTCACGCCCGGGCTGGCTACGTCATTTTTTCGATCGAAAATGCAGCCAAATTCAAACTGCTATCAGTAGCCGGGCCGCCTTCGAACAGCCGCCCTTCCTATCGGTTAAAGTCAAACCGTGAATGAAAATCATCGTCCAGAAACTGGATCGGTGATTCGCCAGATGATGGATCGATCGGCTCAACCCATTGCGGAATATTTTTCAGCGCGGGTTGCTGCGGATCTTGTGGTGGCAAATCGTGTTGCTGCTGATACTGTTGATCCAGACTGGAAGAACCTGCCGGACATTCGATGCCATCATGCTTGACCACCAACCGGGAATTGCCGTCTTGATCGATCTCCAGATACTCGACTCGTTCAGCCAGAATTCTGATATCGTCGTTCGAGTTTGTCGATTGTTGATCCATGCCCGCTCAGTTGGTGCTAACTAATTGGAATTAACAGGTTGCCAACGGCTGTTTTCCACCTTGCGCATATCGACAAAATGGATTCCAGTTCCTAACTTCAATCTGTCAGAACTACTTTCTCAACAATCAATATCGAAAAAATGCAGCAACCTGAATGGCAAAAGTCGGGCAGCCAGCACATTTGGATGCCCTACACCCAGATGAAAACGGCTTTGCCACCTTTGCCGGTCGCCGGTACTGCAGGTTGCGAGATTCTTCTGACCGACGGGCGGCGCTTGATCGATGGGATCGCTTCCTGGTGGACGGCTTGTCACGGTTATGGGCACCCCCATATCGTCGAGGCGATCAAGACTCAGGCCGAGACAATGTCGCATGTGATGTTCGGCGGATTGCAGCACGAACCGGCGCTGCGGTTGGCCGAGCGACTGGCTGATTTTCTGCCTGGTGATTTGAGTCGAGTCTTCTTTTGTGATTCCGGATCGGTGTCGGTGGAAGTGGCTCTGAAAATCGCCGTCCAGTATTGGATGAACCTGGGCCGCAGCGGAAAGAAGCGTTTTCTTTGTTTTGTGGATTCGTACCACGGTGATACGGTCGGCGCGATGTCGGTGTGCGACCCCGAAGACAGCATGCATTCTCGTTTCAAGGGTTATATCCTTGAACAATATCCACACCCGCTTCCACGCACCGAACAGGAACTGCAGTTACTGGAGCAGTTTCTGAACGAACACGAATCGCAACTGGCGGGCGCAATCATTGAACCTTTGCTGCAAGCGGCCTGCGGGATGCGCACACATTCAAGCCAGTGTCTGGCGAAAGTCGCCGAACAAGTCCAGCAGAGGGACTTGTTGCTGATCGCCGACGAAGTGGCAACCGGCTTCGGCCGCACCGGAACAATGTTTGCCTGCGAACAAGCCGGGATCGTGCCCGACATTATTTGTTTGAGCAAAGCGCTGACTGGCGGCGCCCTGGGTATGGGTGCGACCGTGGCTCGCAAGTACATTTTTGATGCATTCTTTGATGATGATGCCAGCAAGGCTCTGATGCACGGGCCCTCGTTCATGGCGAATCCTCTGGCCTGTGCCGCTGCCAATGCATCGCTGGATCTATTCGAAAACGAGCCTCGTTTGCAACAAGTTCGGGCGATTGAAGAAATCTGTCGCAGCCGCCTGGCGAAATTGCAGGAACACCCGCTGGTCACCGAGGTCAGAACGCTGGGCGCCATGGCGGCAATTCAGTGCAAACAGGACCTGGACAAGTCCGCTGGAATGCAAATCGCTATTGAAAATGGCGTTTGGTTAAGACCCTTGCGAGACGTCGTCTATTTAATGCCCCCTTTGACCATTTCCGATCAGCAATTGCAACAAGTATGCGACGTGATGGTTTCAATCGTTGAATCTCAACCTTGATTCAGGCACAATGACTTAACGGAGATTCAGGCACAGGGATTCAGGCACAGGGATTCAGACGCGATGGTTCCAACTTAACAGGGATTCCGGCTTAACAGTGACTCAATCGAGATTGGGCAACTCTCAAAGTGCACATTCAACATCGGAAAACAGTATGAACGAGGACGGCGACCATCAAGAATCCGTGCAGGACAATGAGTTCGGTCCTCGGCTGGATCAGATTGAAACTCGATGGAGCCTGCTCAGGCGAGCTCACGATTCCACAATCAATTCTGGTAGCGAGGCTCGCAACGTGTTGGTCATGAGATACTCGCCCGCCATTCGCAGCTACGTCAAAGCGATCGTCAAGAACGACGAACAGGCTGACGAGCTTTCGCAGGATGTCGTGGTGCGAATTCTCAAGGGCGATTTTGCAGGCGCTGATCAAGACCGGGGACGCTTTCGAGACCTGTTGAAGGTGGCGGTCCGCAACATGGTTCGCAACCACTGGGACAAATCCAATCGTCGTCGCACTGTTGATCTGGAAGTTGAAAACGCGGAGCAAGGTGAACACGATCCCGAAAACGATCCCTGGCTGGAAGGCTGGCGAAACAACCTGCTTGATATTACCTGGTCACGACTGCAATCGCAGGGATCAATGTACCATCAAGTGCTGAAGATTCGGGCGGAACATCCCCAAGCAGACTCGGCGCAGCTCGCAGAACTGGTGTCGGCTCAGGTCGGTAAAGAGGTTAACGCAGCCGCCGTTCGCCAGCAGTTGCGGCGAGCTCGATTGCGTTTTGCGGAAATCATGGTTGAAGAAATCGCCGATGGCATTGACGATCCTTCGCCGGATCGAGTGCAGCAGGAACTCATTTCTCTGGGGCTGTTTGAAAACATCAAGGACGTGTTGCCCGATAGCTGGAAGCCCGAAAGTTAACCGTCTACCTGATCAAAGGAATATGCTTGGCTAATTTTTGTTGAAATCAGTACCAGCAAGCTTATTAAGTTTCGAAATGGAGCTGCGAAACTCTTTGTCGTGTGTAACAGAAGTCGCGAAGGGTTCAATCGTTGCCCGAATATCGTTCGAAATTGGCTTAGCTTGATCTTTAAACAGTGGATTGGCGCCGAGCCTTTCAACCAGATCGGTGATCTCAAGTATTGTGTCGGTTGCATTCCGAACCTGGTTGTCCACAAGTTGATATTCAAGAAGTTTTTTGAGTATCGGGATAGACTGGCGTTCAATCACAATCGAGTAATCTGAATCTTGCAGGTTGAGTCGTTCGACTTCTTGCTGGCTCGCCTGTCTTATCGAAACAGCGGCAGATTGGCATTCGATTAGTGCTTGACGCATCTGGCCATTTTTTTCCAGCGCGAGGGCGAGATCCAATTGTAAGTTAGCGTATGAACTGGATCCTTTTACGCTGGACGCCATCAAAATTATTGCTCGGGCAATATCGACCGCTTCATCATAGTTTCCTTGCTTTGTCTTGATTTCTGCAAGAAGTTGTTGTGCTCGAACCATGAATCGTGCCGCCAACGCTCCAGATTCCTTGTTTGCCGAGATAATGGCCATGGCTTTCCTAAGAGAGGATTCAGAGGACTCAAAATCTCCCGCTTTGAAGTAGGCTTCGGCTAAATGGATTCCAACCTGTCCGCTTTGAAGTTTGTCTTTTAATTGCTGATCGTGCTTCGCGGCTAAGCTTTCCAGAATCTCAACTGCTTTGGCTGGCTCACCTTTTTGGGTCAATAGTTGTGCGGCTTTGATTTCGATCAATAGGTTGTATTGGTGATCCAGCGGAAAGACTTTTCGGCTGATCTCTTTCATTTCGGCAATGGCTTCGTCAGCGGCCGGCCAGTCGCCGTTGTTTAGACTACTGGCAAACTGCTTTTCGCAGATAATCACGGTTCGCATATTCGTTTTTCCAAAAATTCGATCGTACTCATTTCGGAGTTGGACCAGTTTTTTGTCGTGCCCTGTTCTTGCACCAATGAAGTACAGTCGGTTGATCAGTTGCTCCTGCGCTTCGACATAGACCAGGTTGGATTTGATTTCTGGAACAGCTTGCGCAAGTTGCTCAAGCATCTGAATGCCTTCTTTGGTTTTTTGATATGCGCTGACCGGGTCGTTTCCTCGCGTTCCCCAAAACTCGCCGGCATGAAGACTCACGCTTGCATCACAGAGTTGGTTCGAAAACTCTTCATCACTCAACAAGTCTTTCAGTTGTTTCAATTCATTACATAACGCCGTCGATTGGCGGAGCCAAATATCTTTTTGATCAGTAACGGGCAATTGTGATTCGAAATCGATCAATTCTTCATATAAGGCGATTGCGCCGTCAATATCGCGGTTCAGGACCGAACATTGAGCGCGAAAAGAAAGGTTGCTTCTGAATTCAAGCTGCCCCTCAAATCCAGCGGTATTGATTTGTTGACTGTTTGTTTCCGCCAATTCAATTGCCGACTTGTAATCACCCTTGAAAGCAACTTGCGACGGCTCACCTTTGTAGGTGAATCCTGGGCGGGCAAGTTGCTCAATCGTTTTATCAGGCGGAGTTTCCGGGCTGGAGCCCTTCCAGAAGAAGGCCAGCGACACCAGCAGCAAAGCTACAACTGCGACTGCCGATCCCAGCACCAGGCTTTTCGATTGATTGATTGACAGCGCTGAGAGTACTTCTTCAACAGAACGAAAACGATCCTCCGGATTATCTTCCAGACACTTTGAACAAACCGCAGCCAAATCCTTCGGAATATTGCTGTCTGACTTTGTCGGCAATTCGATTTCACAGCGCTTGGCTAACTCGGTCGTATTGGCGGCAGAATTGCCTTCGTAGAGTGGTTGATTGGTTAGCAAAAAATAGAGGATGCTACCCAATCCAAAAATATCGGTTTCCACACC
>CAZOXC010000093.1:0-8330 GCA_964583205.1 uncultured Pirellulaceae bacterium
ATCGAATTGCCTGAACAATATGACATTCCAAACAGACTCGATTACGATCCCGCGAGTGTGAGTCGCGAATTCAAAAATGAGGTTGAGCGAAAGAGAGACGCTCTCAAGGTAATTGAAAAACAGATGGTCTCGGCTTTTAAAGGCGAGGCATCGGTTACTGACCAGCAACTTGTCGAATTTTTCAATGCAAAATACTTTGCCAACTTGACGCAAACAACCCCCAGAAAGCTTAGCGAGTACGGAAAGCTTCGCAATGACTTTTTCCGTTTTTACATGGCCCGCTCCAACGGAAACATGCGAACCCGGATGCTCACGCTGACGTTTAACACAATGTCTCAAGTTGCATCGGAGAACTTCCATCCTGCTGCAAGGGTTAACGCACTGCTGATGATCGGCCAACTAGACACAGCTCGAGGCCAAACCACTCGAGGCGGTTCAGCACCTGTGCCTTATGCGAACGCCCTGCCTTTCCTGATGGACATCGTCGCAGATGACAACAGCGAAGAATATCTGAAGATCGCTGCTTTGGTGGGAGTTGAACGTCATTGCTGCATTCAACCTCGAAACGGTGAGCGAGCACGCATCTCCCAAACGATGCAGAATTTGATGGCTGCTCCGGCAGAAGACCAACCCACAACCGATGCTGGTTACTGGATTCGTCGCCGGGCCGTACGGACTTTGGGATGCCTTAAGGATCCTGTAGTTGCCAGCCAACTTAGCGACATTATCGTCGACACCAATGAAAATATCTGGTTGCGAGTCGACGCTTTAACTGCTTACAGTCAACTTGAATTTAGCGACCCCAGCCAGTCTGCCGGTTTCGAAATCTCTCAGGCTATCAATGCTCTGGTCGCCTCTGTGGCACGAAAGGAAGCCGAAACGGTCGTGGAAAAAATTAGTTCTATCCGCGAAGTGGCTCTATTCCTGGACGAAGAAGATCCGACAACTGCCAGCTCCAAAAAGAATGATGATGCCGCTGACTCAGGAGTGGGCATGGGCGAGATGTTCGATGGAAACGACAATTCTCGCAGCGGAAGAGCGGCAGCTCAGTCTGTCGAGCTGCTGCCGGTCTACCAACGTAAGTTGATTCGTCAGCGAGTCAAAACAGTGGTCTACTCGGCTTTGCAAGTACTCGACAAAAAAGAAGCCGATGCGATATTGGAACATGTCGTGGAAGTCTACGGCCAAGGATCGGATGAAGCCAAATACGTTGCCGCAGTGACGGCCGAACTGAATCGCTTGATGTCAGCAACTGATATTGTGGATATCAGAGGACGTCGACGAGACGTGGATCCGGATGACAATCGGACTCGGGCTCAAAAACTTCATGACGTGTTGTCTGAAAGTGCCAACAATCTGGACGAATTGCTGGCCTCTATTCAACCGGAAGAAGAGCCAGAAAAAGACGGTGCCGAAGAGGATGCAACTGGAGAAGCTTCTTCCGAAACTGCCGATAACTCTTCAGACCAATAAGCCCAAACGAAAAACCTGATCTTCAAGAAATGCCGGTTGCAATTGCAGTCGGCTTTTTTTGTGTAACAAGCAGCCGCTGGTCAGACTTGCAAGTTAACTCGATACAGCCCGTGCTTCATCGCTTTTTCGATGAAGTAGTTTCGCCAGTACAGCCAGATCAATTTTTTCGAGATCTCAATCTGGCCGGGGATACGTCCCAATTCTCGTTCACGCAGGATATCCATTTCCTGGGCACCCACATCAGAAATAATTGACGATGTTTTCTGGGCGGCGTGGATTCGGAACGCACCGATGAAGCTGCGAATTCTTCTGAACTTCGCCGTGCTACGCTTGAATCTGAGAAACAGATCCCAATCCATAGCAAACCGGAACTGTGGATCAATCCCGTTAACACGCTCGTATATTCGGCGATGCCAATACACGGATTCCTGTGCCAGGTAGTCTGCGTATGGAAGATAGTGATGGGTTGTTGAGGGCAGCACCCATTGCCCGATTTTACGATCTTGTTCGTCGATGATTACGCGGTGCCCGAATGCCACATCTGTTTTAGGGTGGCGAATAAAATGCTGAGCAATATCCCATAAAGCGCCAGGCATCAGGATATCGTCCGAGTTCAACCAGCCCATGATTTCGCCATCAGTTTGCTGGAAACCCATTTCAATTGCATGCGACTGACCTTTGTCAGGCTTGCTTTCCCAGTAGTGCAACTGGCCTTCGTATTTTCGAATGACTTTGACCGAGCCATCCGTGGATCCGCCATCTTGAATCACGTATTGCAGATTGGGATAGCCTTGCGAGAGCACGCTGAGAATGGTCCGCTCCAGCATGTCGGCTTGATTGTAACTGGGAGTCACAAGCGAGATCTTTGGCAAACGACTCTGCCGAATTTTTCTGGGCATTTTGGAACCAGAGAAATCCAAGGGCATATCCACTGGATTGTGGTGCTTGAGCCCCATCAACGGAATGTTTAAACCTTTGTTCGCCTGGAAATGCTGCAGAGCGGCGACGGCCAACTCACGGTGAGGTGAGGGCGAAAACAGCCGCTGAGTCCAGTATTTTCCAGATTGCCAGTTCATTACTTTTTCGAGAGTTCGATTTACGTTGCCTTGAAACGGGTAACTACCATTGATACCCAAAAGTAGTTAATCGGTCGCCGAGTTTCTCAGATACAATCTGTTTCAACTCATCATCAAAGATTTCCATCCAGTTGCCTGGCTTCATACGACGCTTGTGGCAATTAGGATCCTCCACAGAGGGGGGTCTCAGATTCTCAGCCATTTCGTCCATCCAACATTCGTCAACGACATCAGTCATTTCAGTTCCGTCGACAAACTTAGCCAGCCACAAATAGGGGTCATTGATCATCAACTCGTATGGCAAATCGATGACATCATCGTTTTGCAAAATCAAGTCTGTACAGTGCAGAAACTCGGGCATTGTTGAATCCATCCCGGGCTTGGTCAACAACTCTTTAATCCCCTGCCTCACGTCGTCCCGGTGCTTCATCAAGTCCTCGCGGTTCTTGAGAAAGGCAGCGTTGTCGCCTTCGACTTCGTTAGGGTTGTGACTGAGTGCCATTGAAAAGTACAACGAGATCAGCGCGTCGCGCGGATCGCGCCGCATCACCAGCAGCTTGTTACCTTCGTTGGGAAGTGGTTCTTCCAAAACTTTTTCGATCGTTGACATGTGTCCCGGATACAAGCGACCGATCAACCCGTTACTTTGGGGGATCGGAGTATCGTGCAAGAAGGCTTCCAGTTGTTCCTGTCGTTCTTGCGGACTCTTTGCAGGACTCATTCCATTGGATTCCTGCTGCTGCTTGACGTAGCGTATCAGGAACGATCCAACATGAAACAAATCATATAGAGCCGTGCGTCTCGCAAGGCTGTTGAACAAAACGTCCGCAACGAACGTAGAACCAGCCTTGTGCATGCAAAGGAAGAATATATTTGGGCGTGTTATTACCATCTCTGAGCCAATCCGTCGTGTGACAAAGCACTTATCGACGTTGAGATACAGTAAATCGAAATAATATGCACCAGCTATATGCATTTAACCCACTCGTCAAACAACTGCCAGCAGACTGCGATAGCATCCAATTGCAGAGATACCAAATCGCGTGAGAAGATAAGTTAAATGGTGAAATAAATCTGCCAGATGCCCGCTGACCTTCATTTTGTCGACTTGGAAATTGAGGCTGGCATACCAGCCGATGAAAGTGCTGGCAGCCAAAGTCAAATTCGATTCAGCAGTTCTTTCCAGGACCGTCGTTCTTTGGCCGGGCTGAATTTTGGTTTTAATTTTTGCAGATAGCGATTGAGCTGTCGCAAGAATCCCTTTTCCCGTTCACAACGCAACAACAATTGGGCCAATCGTTCGGCGTCACCAACCGGGAAAAAGCCCGGGTAGTCTTCACCCAACATCCCCACTGTGGCGGTAATTTCGGTAGTGAGTACCGGCGTACTGCAAACAATTGCTTCCGAAATCACATTTGGAGCGCCTTCAATTTTTGAAGTCAGCACTGTCAGGTCGCTGTTGCTCAAAAGACGTTTGGTTTCCGAGTGCGACTGTCTTCCCAACCAGCGGTAGCGTCGACAAGCTTTGCCTGCTTTTTGGGCTCGGCTTTTCATTTCACCGTTGTAAGGTTGGCCAATGTGGACAACTTGAATTCGCGAGTGTGAAGGCAGAAGATTCAAAGCTTTAACGATCAGAAATGGATCTTTCTCTTTTCGCAAATGTCCAATAATCGAAACGCTGAATGACTTGGCCCGCCGGGCAGCTCGTCGGACGGGCGGAGTTGCCGATTGCAGAATGATCGAGCACTTTTTTTGCAGTGACTTGTCCAAAAGATTTTTGCCGCGAGGTTCGATCAACACGATTCGGTCGGCGAAATTCAAAGATTGTCGAGTAGCCGGATCCCGTCCCAGGTCACGGTGCAAGTCTGTCCCGGTCAGCGCAACGACGATCGGGTTACTGGGAAATTGCTTGCGGAACTCCAGAATAATCTCCGCGCTTTTCAAAGCATGCAACGCCACCAGCAAATCGTATCGGCCAGACCGCAGGCTTTCATCGCTGGAAACAGTAACGGTATGGCCAAGGTCACGAAATATTCGAGCCCAGCGTTCGGCAGTAATCCGGTTGCCCGTGTTAGAACCGCGAGGAGCTGGTGTGGCGATGAGAATTTTCACTTGAGTTTTTCAAACAACTGCCGATCAGGTCCGGACGGGAACCCCGTCCGGCTATGCGACTGAGTTTAACAGTCGCCCCCTGGTCTGTCGCGAGGAATTACCTAATTCCGCATGCCATCAAATGCGGCCTCAGGTTCACACCATCAGTTGCTCGTACAAATCCACGGCTTTCTTGGCTGATTGAACACTTCCGGTACTCGCCACCAGTTGCTTGACCAGAATCAGGTCTTCGGCGGAAAGATTGAGGTTTTTGAAATTCTCAATTCCTCCCTGCGAAGACTTTCGCTTGGCCGTGGAAAGAATCGTGCTCACGTATTGCGGCGTGACTGAGAGTCCTTCTTTTTTGAGTGCCGTGGCAATTTGTTTGGGCTTGGCATCGGGGTGATTGGATTTATAGTCGCGTATGGTCTGAGACTTGTTGACGTCCGACTTACTGCCGGAGCGTTTGACTTTGCGGGCCATCTGAATTCCGATTTTCTCTGTTCAAGGGGAAAAACACTTTACTTTCGTCATGGAAGTGTACGAACAGATCTTAAAAAGACACCCGTAAATACGAGTCGAAGGCCGAAAAGGCATCCGCCAGGAAAACGGATCTGCTAGTAGGTGGGCAAGGGTTGGGAAGCCAGTACCACGACGAGGTAGAATTTCATTCTTCTTTGACACTATATGGTTTGTCAATTCCCGCAATTTGAGGTTCGAGGATTGCGACCGCCACACTGAGGGTTACAATCCGAACAATCATCACGATCCTCGTTGAATCGTGAAGCTCACAATTCTAGTCCAGCGCGAAACTGTAACCCCAGACTGCTCATTGGCGATTCGCATTGTTATCCCCGCTCGGCTCGAATCCACCCGGCTACCGCGCAAGCTGCTGCTTGACCAAACCGGGCAAACTCTGCTCCAGCATACCTACGAAGCGGCTTCACAATCGAAGCTTGCGCAAAGTGTCGTGGTAGCGACCGATTCCAACGAAATCCTGGAAGCGGTACAGGGCTTCGGCGGGATCGCCTTGATGACTTCAGCAGAACACAACAGCGGCACCGACCGGATCGCCGAAGTTGCCAGCCGGGACGACGAAACAGAATTGTTTGTGAATGTTCAGGGTGACGAGCCCGAGATTTCCGGCGAATCGATCGATACGGCAATTCGAGTCCTGCAGAATTCCAGCGACTTGCCCATGGCCACACTTGCCGCACCGATCATTTCAAAAAGCGAATTTGACGACCCATCTTGCGTAAAGGTCGTTTTGAAACGGGATGGGACGGCGATGTATTTCAGTCGAGCTGCGATTCCTCATGCGATCGAATCGACCGCTCAGGCAACGGCTGAGTTTGCCGCGCTGAAACACCTCGGGCTGTACGTTTACCGGCGAGAGTTTCTACTGCAGATTTCCAGCTTGCCCAGCGGCGAATTGGAAAAACGGGAAAGGCTTGAGCAACTGCGTGTGCTGGAAGCCGGATACTCGATTGGCGTGGGAATAATCGACTCGGCTCATCCCGGGATCGATACACCCGAAGACTATCGGGCATTTGTCAGTCGAATCAACAAGTGATAAACTTAACCTGTCAGGGACGACAGTCTTGCGGCGATTTTCCCAGGATCAGAATTCCTGATCGAGGCTCTCCAGGATCTTGAGATACTAAATCTTCAGATACGGGATCTTGAGCTGAAGGCGGACGCGAATATCGAACGTGAACGTCGAATCGACCGACGCCTGTTGAACTTATTTCTGGCATCACACGCTCGATCAATCCTGCCGGATCATAAAGCCATGCGTATGCGCGTAAAACGATGGCTCGCAGATTCGATAAACGGGAATTTGATTCGTTGACTGAAAACAACAAATTGCAAATAGGAATACAAGGCACTTCAATGCGGCAAAAAACCAGACATATTTTCGTGACCGGTGGCGTAGTCAGCTCGCTGGGCAAAGGACTTACTTCAGCTTCCATCGGAATGTTGCTGGAAAGTCGTGGTCTGAAAGTGCGCATGCAAAAACTGGATCCCTATATCAATGTCGACCCCGGTACCATGAGCCCTTATCAACATGGTGAGGTGTATGTTCTGGATGATGGAAGCGAAACCGATCTGGACCTGGGCCACTACGAACGTTTCACAAACAGCCCGTTGACTCGGGACGCCAACTACACCACTGGCCAGATTTACATGAGCGTGATTGAAAAAGAACGCCAGGGGGTATTTCTGGGCAAGACGGTACAGGTCATTCCGCACATCACCGACGAAATCAAAGATTGCATTTCCAAACTGGCCAATGATGACGTGGATGTGGTCATTACCGAAATAGGTGGAACTGTTGGTGACATTGAGAGCCAGCCGTTTCTGGAATCGATTCGGCAATACGCATTGGATGTCGGCAAGGAAAACTGTTTGTTTATTCACTTGACACTTGTGCCATACCTGAAAGCCGCAGGTGAACTCAAAACCAAACCGACGCAGCATTCGGTGGGTCAACTTCGACAGATCGGTATTCAACCCGATATCTTGATCTGTCGCTCGGATCGGTCGATTCCGGCCGAAGAGCGCAACAAGATCGCCTTGTTCTGCAACATGCCAAACAACTCGGTCATCGAAGAACCCGACAAAGACTTTTCGATTTACGAAGTTCCGCTCAGTCTGGTCGAACATGGACTGGATCAGTTAATCGTCGAAAAGCTGGGCCTGAAATGCCAGAATCTCAATCTGGACAAATGGCATGACCTGTTGCATCGGTTGCGCAATCACAAAATCGAAATCAGCATCGCCGTGGTCGGCAAATATGCGGATCACAAAGACGCCTACAAGTCCATTTATGAAGCGATCGATCACGCCGGCTTGCACAACAATGCCCAGGTCCGAGTCAATCGAATTCAGAGTGAAGCGATCGAACGCGAAGGGCCGGAGAGACTGCTCAGTGGATACGACGGCGTATTGATTCCGGGCGGATTCGGTGAACGTGGTACGGAAGGAAAAGTCGAAGCCATTCGCTGGGCTCGAGAAAGAGGCGTTCCTTTTTTCGGTATTTGCCTGGGGATGCAATGTGCGGTAATTGAATTTGCCCGCAATGTCATGGGGCTGGAGAACGCCAATTCAACCGAATTCGACAAAGACACTACACACCCTGTGATCTGTCTGCTCGATGAACAGAAGAACATCACAGACAAAGGCGGCACCATGCGTCTGGGTGCCCAGACTTCCGAATTGGTTGCAGGAAGCAACTCGGCAAACGCCTACCAAACCGGACAAGTTTCTGAACGGCACCGACATCGTTACGAATTCAACAACGCCTATCGTCAACGGTTTTCCGCGAATGGTCTGGAAGTAACCGGCAGTAGCGAAAACGATTCGCTGGTGGAGATCGTAGAAATTCCTGATCACCCCTGGTTTGTAGCCGTCCAATACCATCCGGAATTCAAGTCAAAACCAACTCAAGCTCACCCGTTGTTCGCCGGTTTTGTACAGGCCGCCATTCAGCGACAATCAAACAACGCCAACATCGGCGACTCGGTCGATGAAATTGAAATTCAATAACTGGAATGGTCGGTAAAATTATGAACTCGGAAAACAAACCCAATCCTCCCGAAGATTCGCAACCGGAAATCATTGTCGACGACAATTGGAAATCGCAGGTCGAATCTGAAAAGAAACAAATCCAGGACGCCATGGATGCAC
>CAZOXC010000094.1:0-8309 GCA_964583205.1 uncultured Pirellulaceae bacterium
ACGAAAATAGAGTGCTGGCCAACGCCGATTTTAACAACGATAAAAAAGACGGTGGCGATATCGGTGCCGGGCATTCAGTGACGGCTCTGTACGAGATCGTGCCGGCCAATGCCGAGCGCAGTGGCGGTGGAGTTGCTGTTGATGCTGAAGAGAAGGTCTTGAAATACCAGACTTTCCAGAGCCGCTCGCAGGAAGCCGAAGATTCCGAATCTGAATTGAGTAGGTTTGCTGAATCAGGCGAAATGTTGACGGTCAAAATCAAGTATAAAAAGCCGGAACAGGACGAGAGCGAAGGTGTTCAGGAATTCACGATCGCAGCAGGTCCAAAATCGTTTGAAAATTCGTCCAGCGACTTCCAGTTCGCCAGTTCGGTTGCCGCTTTCGGTTTGATCCTGCGGAACTCGCAGTTTGGTGGTGAGGTCTCGTTGGATATGATTGAACGTATTGCGACTCGGAGTCTGGGCGACGACGAATCCGGTTACCGAGCCGAGTTTATCGACCTGGTTCGCAAGATGCGAAACCGTTAGAAGTTCGTTTTTCGTACAATCGCCAGGTACAAACAACGAGTGGTTCCAACGGGGCCACTCGTTTTTTCGTTTCACCAGCATGCTCGATATTACACAAACAACAACACGATTCCCAACACGAAGATTCCCACAATCAATACGAACAACCAAAGCGGAATCATTTTTTTTTCGTAAGCGGCTCGACTCGTCAAACCGTGCTGCTCATCCTCGACCGAGTCGCCCTGTTTGGTTTTGACGGCTTTGCCACACTCGGGGCATGTTGCTGCCAAGTGATCAATATTCTCGGCGCAATAGGGACAGCGACGCTTCATAGTTTCCGCTACTCGTTCTAAGGGTAAGTTTCTCGATCGCTTGATTCAAAATATCATCTTCGCCATCAGACATACAATAGCTTGGTTGACGGACCACGAAAATATCGGGCTCGATTCCGTTGGTGATTGAAATCCGATTGCCCGTGGCAAACGCCTCGGAGAGGCGTGCTACTTTGGTTTTGAAAGGCGCTCTAGTTGTCTTCGGCAAGCTCGTCTAACTCGTTCAGCTTGAGCCGCACCGAATAGATGAAAGGCTCTTCGCCCTCGTCCCAATGCCCGTAAGTGGTTGTGACAAGTGTGCCGTCCGGCAAAATCTCGACACCGGGATACGCACAATCGTAGGTTTTCTTGTTGTCTTTCAAGCGGACGAGATATTGACCGGGATGGTTTCCAAGCAGATCGTCATAGGTGCCGACCCAGCCAACCCAGTCGCCTTCAAACTGGCACTTTTCCGAATCTTTCGGCATGCGGCGGCGATACGAAATAAACAATCGCCCGTCCGGACCATATTGTGCGGTGTGCCGGTCACCGTTAAGGGGATCAGGCAGGTCACGCGGTTCGCTCCAAGTTTCACCTTCGTCCTGAGAGAAAATAATCTGAGAATTGTGGCGTCGACTGTTTTCGCGCAGCAGCGCCGCCAGTTGTCGACCGTCGGGAGATCGAATCACTCCTGGTTCGCAAATGTGTTTTTCGGTTGAACGGCGAATGGCCACGGGATCTGACCAGGTCACACCGCCATCAACAGTCGTGACTCTGTAAAGCGCGAATTCACGAGGTGTTTTCTGACTAGCTTCGGAAGCGATGAACCTGCCATCGTCGTGAAACATCGCCATGTAATGCCCGGGACCGGTAGTTTGCTCGAACAAGCATCCCATGACAACGATTCCACCCCAATCACCGACCTTTTGCAGTTCGCTCCAGGACTCGCCATCGTCTTCGCTGATCGCCATTCGAGCCGGATACAAACCGGAGAACATGATCACTCGTTTTTTTCCCGCCGAGTCGACGACTCGGTGCAAAGTGGGAGTCTCTTTCGAAGTCGACCACGATTCAGGAGTCTCCAGCCGATTGGACCAGGTTTTACCTCCATCGATACTACGCTTGTAAATAATACTGCCGCGACCATGACCCTTGGGGTACACACACAAAATCGTTTTGCCGTCTTCCAGCAAAAGAGTCGTGGGATGCCCCAGGTATTGACCGGCTTCCTGATCAACCAGGACTTGTCGATCCGCATCCTCGTTCAAGTCAATCAGTTGGATCGATTGTTGTGCTTGAGCAATTGACGCCAGCAAACAAACCAGGACGGCAAATATCCAGGCGAGCAGGCGATTGGGAAGCCCGGCAAGATCAGTACAGTGGCTCTGTTGAGAAAAACATGTATTGATCATGATGCGACAGAGGTTTGAGAAAGTGATTCGGCCAACTTGCGGATAATACTCCCGGCTTTTTTGCACTCGTCGACTGTAACTTCCAGATGAGTTACCGCCCGTACATGACAATGACTGAAAGGAAAAACCCAGACGCCTTGTTCATACAGCTTTTCGCAGAATCCAGCAGCGTCTCCCAGCGAGTCGTCAACTTTGAAAATTACAATGTTGGTGTCAACATGATCAGGATCCAGGGAAAGGCCCGGGCTCTGTTGAATGTCTTCGGCAATTGCCTGCGCCGACGCATGGTCATCGACGAGTCGCTCGATGTTGTTCTCCAATGCGAACAGTGCTCCGGCGGCAATGATTCCAGACTGCCGCATGCCGCCTCCGAACAGTTTTCGGTGTCGGCGCATATGATTGATCATGTCTTTTGAGCCAACCAGCGCCGAACCAACCGGTGCTCCAAGTCCCTTGCTGAAGCAAACGCTGACCGTGTCGAAGTGCCTGGCCCATCGATCCGCGCTGATTCCAGATGCGACGACGGCGTTGAACAGACGAGCACCATCGAGATGCCGACGAAGCCCCTGCTCTTTCGCCCAACTGCAAAGTTGTTCAACATTGTCGTGCGGCAATATCACGCCGCCACCTTTGTTGTGCGTGTTTTCCAGGGCCAGCAATCTTGAACGAACCGCATGTTCGTTGTCCGGTTTGATTTCTTTTTTGAGTTGCTCAAGCGAAATCACGCTGTCGTCGCCAGTCACCGTGTTGGCGACCACTCCCGAAAGCTGTGCAAATCCGCCCTGCTCGTAGTTGTAAATATGACAACCACGTTCGCAAATGACTTCGTCACCAGGAATACAGTGAAGCCGAACTGCAACCTGGTTCGTCATGGTTCCCGAGGGCATGAACATGGCCGCTTCCATGCCCAGCATTTCTGCGATCGTTTTTTGCAGCCGGTCAACCGTCGGGTCGGTATCGATCACGTCATCGTTGACATCGGCTTCCGCCATGACCTTGCGCATTTCCGTTGTCGGTCGAGTCAGCGTGTCGCTTCGTAAATCAATCATGCGTAGTCTGTCCTGCTCGAGCCGATGTTCGGCCGTCAATCAAAGTTTGCCGAAAGCATCCAGCGCCTGTTCGATATGAGCATCGGTCAGAGCCGCTGAAACCTGGACTCGCAAACGAGCCTCTCCTTTGGGGACGACCGGGAATCCGAATCCGATCACCATCACGCCCATGTCAAATAGTTGTTTAGACTTCTTGATCGCTTCGGCTTCGTCGCCAATCATGATTGGAATAATTGCAGTTGGTGAAGGAGTGCAATCGAAACCGCGGTCGGCCAGTCCCTGGCGGATTGTGGCAACATTGTCATGCAGCCGCTTTACGATGCCTGGATCGTTTTCCAGAACCTCAATCGCTTTGTTCGCGCTGTAGGCGACCGTCGCCGGCAATGCGTTTGAGAACAGACTGGGGCGAGCATGTTGTTCCAGCGTTTGAATCGCTTTTTCCGAAGCGGCTATGTAACCGCCGGCTGCGCCGCCCAGTGCTTTGCCCAGCGTGCCCGTGATCACATCGATCTTGCCGACCAGGTCAAAGTGTTCATGCGTCCCTTTTCCACAAGTTCCCAGCACACCGACACCATGCGAGTCATCCATCACCAGCATCGCATCGTACTGTTCACAAAGCGCTACGATTTCCGGTAGCTTTGCGACATCCCCTTCCATACTGAAGACGCCGTCAGTGACGACCCAACGACATTCGGCCGCAGCAGTTTCCTGCAGCATCGATTCAAGTTCGCCCATGTCGCTGTGTTTGTAGACTCGCTTATCCACCTTTTTCGACATCAGTCGCAGACCATCGATAATCGAGGCATGATTGAGTTCATCGGACATGATCACGTCATTGGGTCCGACCAGAGTTGGAAACGTCGCTTCGTTGGCGTTCCAGCAACTGACATAGGACAATGACGCAGCAGTTCCCACGAAGCTGGCGATACGTTTTTCAAGTTGTCGGTGACAATCCAGCGTGCCGCAAATGAATCGAACCGAAGCCGTGCCGGCACCATAGTCTCGCAACCCCTGGATACCGGCCTCGATTACCTCGGGATGATCTGCCAGGCCCAGATAGTTGTTGGCGCAAAGGACCAGCACTTCACCATGTCCATCGATTTCCACGACGGGACGCATGGGGGAAGTGATGTTATAAAACGGCTTGAGCTGGCCGGATTGATCGAGAGAGTCGATTAACTCGTGACACCGCTGGTCGAACCCGCGATTTGGCATTGCAAAGATTCCTCTTGAGGTATTTTCAGAACGACCTTGATTGCTTCCCCGGATTGCATCATGCGAAAACCGTTTTCAAAACTGCCCAGGTCGATAACGTGTGTGATAATGGGTTCTAAATTCAGTTTGCCAGACAGGATCAACGATTCCATCTGGTACCAGGTTTCAAAGATGCGTCGACCATTGATACCCAGAACAGTGGCACCTTTGAAAATGATGTCGTCAGCCAGGTTAAACGAAATTTCGTCACCCGGAATTCCCAGCAAGGCGGCCGTGCCACCGTCAGCGAGTGCCTGGAAACCCTGCTTGATGGCGAATGGATTGCCGCTCATCTCAAGAAGAACTTGTGGACCAAGTCCATTGGTTTGTTCTCGAGTCTGGGAAACCCAGGATTCGTCCTTTCCGTTGTAGGCAAAATCAGCTCCCAGCGACTTTGCGATTTCTAATCGATTTTCGTCGACATCCGTCACAAAGATCTTTCCCGCACCGGCTGCTCGAGCAACTGTTACCGCCATCAGGCCGATAATTCCAACACCCGTAATCAAAACGGATTTGCCACTGACGTCAGCTTCCATCACGGTATGCACGGCGTTGCCAAGCGGGTCGAAGATGGCTGCGGTTTCGTCAGGAATGTCGGGATGAACGGGCCAAACATTGCCTTGAGGAATCGAAACGAATTGCGCGAAGCATCCGTCCCGGTCGATGCCAATGATTTCGACTTGTCGACAAATATGTGCGTTACCAGTCAAGCAAGGTTTGCACTGGCCGCAGTAAATGTGACCCTCAGCGCTGACTCGCTGACCGATTTCGAATTTGTCGACTGCCGAACCGATTTGAGAAACCACACCGACGAATTCGTGGCCGGTAGTGATTCCGACTTTGATGCGACTCTGGCTCCAGCGATCCCATTCGTAAATATGTCGATCGGTGCCGCAGATTCCAGCGTGCGTCACCGCGATTAGAACATCATTCGGACCAACTTTCGGTGCGGGCACGTCGTTTTGGAGCCACAAACCGGGTTCGGATTTAAGTTTTTGAATTGCCTGCATGAAAGCTTGAGCGTTCCTCAAGAGCCAAGGATACCAACCTGAAACAGCATCTATCGTAAGCTTTCAGACGCCGATTTTCAATTGGCTAAAGCGGTCTGAGGCACCGTTAGCAACGGCTATTCGTTGACATGGGTTTCCAAAAAACGTGCCAATCGATGAAAATCGCTACCCGCTTCAATGTGACGCACCTTGGTCACCAGCGTTTCTTGATCAACCAAATTTTCAAATTGCTCATAGTGCAGGTCCAACTGTCCGCTTGTCGAGACCATTACTCCATCTAACTGGTTTTCAACCAGAGCGCGGTAGGCGCCCACTCCAAGCTGACTTCCCAACATCACATCGAAGGCATGAGGTTTCGCACAACGCGATTCATAGCCAAGTTGCACACCTTTCACTTTGCGTACTCTTCCGGTTTGCCGAATAAACTCTCGTGTCACCAGGTCTGAGAAAATATCGTTGAGCTTGATGTCGGCGATCGACAAGTGTCCGTGGTCGTCTCGACTCACACTGTCGATAAACTTGCTGGGTAGCATTTCAGCCAGCCCTTCCGCCAGAACAACCACGCCAAACTCTTTCTTTTCTTCCTCTCTGGCCAACATGGTTTTGACGATGCGTTGCACGACTCGTCCCATATTCATTACGTTTCGAATCGTTGTGGCGCCCGATTCAGGGTCGATCACCTCTTCCGTTTCCAGATAATAATCCATGATGTCTTCGACGCTGATTACCAAACTGGCTTCGCCGGCAATCGCCGCACCGTAAGCCAGCCAGCCCGCGCTCCGCCCCATGGTTTCGGCAATGAAGTAGCATTGGACTGCCTCGGCGTCGTAAATTAAATTTCGAATTTCACTGGCCAGGAATTCGACGGCGGTGAAATATCCAAACGTAAAGTCGATTCCATAGTAATCGTTGTCAATCGTTTTCGGGAGATGAACGATCGCGATCCGCTCGGACTCGTCAACATGCTTCTCCTGATACAGTTTGAATTTGTTCGCAGACTTAAGAGTGTCGTCACCGCCAATTGAAACCAATGCGTCGACCCCCATCGAACGAAGTGCCTGATGTACCCTGCGCAAGGGCAGTACTTTTTCTGGATCAAGCAGATCCTGTCGCGAGTTCACATGTTTTCCAGGATTGGTTCTGGCAGTCCCAATCAGAATGCCCTGGGTGTTACGCGAGCGAGACAGAAATCGATGGGTGAGTGTGTAGTAGTCGTGGGTTTCCAATAGCGGTTTGTCCACATTGAATTCGACCAGACGTGAATATCCGTTGCGAATACCGACGACATCGATACCGCTTTTCAGAAACGATGCGGCCGCGGCTGAAATGACCGCGTTGGCGGCTGGTGCCGGCCCTCCGGCGAACAGTATCGCAGCTTTGGTGAATTTATGGTTAGGGCGATGCGGAGAGTTAAGTGTGTTGGCCATCAGTTCCCAAGTTGACACAGTTAATGTTAAGCAACAATCTGCTGAGGATTTTATTCGCGGAAAATTGCAGCGGGAAGTTGAAATGAATCGTCAAACTTTGCGCGATGCAAAGGGATTCATGGCAATACAGAGTTGGTCACCCTAAGCCTGTTGTAAGGGCGACCAGTCAACTAATTCAGCTCGAAAAAATCTGAAGATTGCAATCGATTCCTCACAGGAAAGCACATCAGCCACGCGAATCCAGGCAACCGACTGAACCTGGGTAGCCGATTGAATGATTACCAAGTTCTTTCGACCCACTTGGTATCAATCGTGTGCTCGACAAAATCAGTATGCTCCAGCACTTTGATATGGAAATCAGTTGTCGTGTTGATCCCCTGGACTCGCAATTCTTTCAGGCAACGGATCATGCAGGCGATTGCCAGTTCACGAGTTGGTTGGTGAACAATCAACTTGCCAATCATCGAGTCATAATAGGGCGGGACACGATAGCCAGCGTGCACGTGAGTATCGAAGCGAACGCCCAGTCCGCCAGGAATACAGATGTTGGTGATTGTGCCCGGGCAAGGTTGAAAATTCTTTTCTGGATCTTCGGCATTGATGCGGCATTCGATCGCCACGCCTTTGCAGGGAATATCTTTCTGGCGGAAAGGCAGTTTCTCCCCGGCGGCGACTCGAATTTGCTGTTGGATCAAGTCGATTCCAGTCACCATTTCTGAAACCGGGTGTTCAACCTGGATTCGAGCGTTGACTTCAATGAAATAGAAGTTGTTATCCTTATCGACGATGAATTCGACTGTGCCGGCATTGTGATAGTCGGCCGCTTGCACCATTCTTACCGCCGCATCACAAATCGACTTGCGAACACTCTTGGGCAGATTCGGAGCTGGGCTCTCTTCAATCAGTTTCTGGTGTCTTCGTTGAGTCGTGCAGTCGCGTTCCCACAGGTGGACGACGTTGCCATGGTGGTCCGCGATGATTTGAACCTCCACGTGCCGAGGCTGTTCAACGAACTTCTCCAGGTAAACTCCGGCATTACCAAACGCGGCCTGAGCTTCGGTTGTGGCTTGCTGCAGCGCGGAATTCAACGCCAGTTCGTTGGCGGCGACTCGCATACCTTTGCCGCCGCCACCGGCCGTCGCCTTGATCAACACGGGGTAGCCAATTTCTTTTGCAACTTTCGCTGCTTCGGCGGCGTCTTCGATCAGCCCATCGCTACCGGGCACCACTGGCACTTTTGCAGAGCGAGCCAGGCTTCGAGCGGTGTTCTTGTCACCAAGCTGCTGCATGGCCTGCGGCGTCGGACCGATGAAATCAATGTTGCAATCCCGGCATACTTC
>CAZOXC010000095.1:0-8277 GCA_964583205.1 uncultured Pirellulaceae bacterium
ACGCATTCCGGTACCGCGATGCCATTTGTCAGGCCAGAAGTCCGTCGAACAGTT
The DNA here is from genome assembly GCA_964583205.1 of uncultured Pirellulaceae bacterium. Lineage (GTDB taxonomy): Bacteria > Planctomycetota > Planctomycetia > Pirellulales > Pirellulaceae > CALMEE01. The sequence continues at coordinate 55 of CAZOXC010000095.1, forward strand.
GTTGGACGCTATTCCATCTATTACCGTCCAATCGAAGACGGTATCGAAGTTTTACGGATCCTTCACGAACGTCGGCAGCATGACAACTTGGTTTAGCCCTAACAGTTAGTGAGCCGGAACGAAGGGGACTGAGGTGAACGACCGACCACCAATTCATCCTATCTTAGCTTTGTGAAGCGGAAAACGCTTCTTAACATAATGTTTTTTATGTTAGGACGGGTTGCTCGATTCATTGTCAGCTCGTTCTTCCGTTCCTACAACTTTCTTTAGGTCGATGAATGCAGGAATCAATTTGCCATCAAATGCTGGGTCGCAAGTGGTGTAGAAGCCAGTCAGGCTTTTGCCGTAGGAGCAGAGTTCAAGTATTCCAACCGCTAAACGCAGGACACTTTCATCAGCTTCTTGATCATATTCCAGTATGAACTTTGAGCCATCAACAATCTTCAATCCGATAGATGGGAGACTTACGGTCTTCTTAGCACGCTGACTATCGAATGTCATCTTTGCTCGACCACTGTTTCCCAAAGCTTCGATCTCTCCCTCGATTTCCCAAGTTTCGTCTTCGTATGGTTTGCCTTCCGCTGTAACAAGTTCATTAACCATGGAAAGGAAGAGTGTGTATGTGCCCTTCCAATCGCCTGATACACGATGTCGCGTCACATTTTTTTCGGGAACACTTTCCTTCAAAAGAAGTTCTTCAACGGAAACATCTAACGCGGTTGCAACCGCTTTTAGGGAAGGTGCCGTGCAAGATTTTCCATTCAAAATCCCAGAGACGAATGCATCCGAGCGTTCAGCTTTCTTCGCCAATTTTGCTTGATCCATACCGCACGCATTCATTTTTTTCCTAAGCACGGAACGATCAATTTCTAGCATTCGATCTTCTGGGGAGTTCATTGTTCTTCACTTTGCTTCATTGGAATTCACTCAACTTTTATCTTGAAGAAAGTGTATCAAAAAAACGGCCTGATCACTTGTCTCAATCTTTTTCCCTGAAATAACGAGAGAGACTTTGGACTGAATCCCCATCGTCTGACGCATTGAGAATCTGATTTGCTATGCGTGTTAAAGAGACCAATCAGGCACGACTGATCTCTCCGGAACACCTAAGCATTTGAAGAAACTCAGGCGACCTAATTCGTTGCAAAACACTACTTCTGCACGAACTGAAAACAGACTACGTGAAGCGAAGCTAGAAAGCCAAGCGAATTGCGAGCTTTTTGAACCACTCACGCTGTTAGTTAAATGCAATCTTTTTGCGGAGAATCTAATGATTTTACCAAGCATTGTCCCAATGGTGGGGCTTGTACTTGTTGTTTTGACGCTATTTCATTTTTCGCAAAAGCGATCTCAGCTAGTTGAGCAAATCCGGCAGACGTACGAGAAGCAGAAAGCCGATTACGCGGCTGCTGATCGCGAAGCTGACCGTCGACTGTTGCAGGACTTGGCAAGAACTGACCAACCCGAGCGACTTATCAAAGCTCGACTCGACGAACGTTCGGCAGTTATTCCAAATCGACATCAAGATCCTGGCGAGTGGACAGAGGTAGATTTGTTTCGTTGGCTAAACGGCGAATCTGCTTATGAGATCAAGATGCGATCACGTCCTATTTTGATCAAAGGCGTGACATGGGTGATCTTGATTGTTGTTTGCACTGTTGTCGCCGTAATTCTTTGTTTCAAAGCCAATGACTGGATGTCGAGACCAGTGATGCCAAGCTCACCAGTCAACCCTATGTTCAACTCCGATTCAGGCGACTCAACAACGAACGAACTTTCGGACAGTTTCTTTACCGATGAGGGCCGTGATGAATAGATCGCAAAATGCAGACGTTCTTCGACCATTGTTAGCTTTTGCCGACGTAAATCGACAGTCGCACTTTCGTGCCTCAAGTGGCGTTAGCACAACTTATCTTGACTCAGCATCGATTTACACAATCAGTGCAGAGTTGGCATCCTCTATCGTAGCCGAGCAAAGAAACGCAGAACCACCTGAAACAATTGACGCGGCGCACGTCCGACTCGAGTTGCTCGTTGGTTGCATAGAGGAGCGTGTGTGGGATCTTGAGCTTCTTGGTCAGGATTTCTCAAAAAACATTGAATTACAAAAACAAGCCCTTCGTGATATTCGGAGAAGCGGCACTTCAATTCATCGCCAGATTGACGAGCAAATCGATACCGAGTCTGACCGCGTGTTTCGTCAGATAGAAAAAGCGTTGTGTCTCGTGGTTGAGGCCCCCTACAAGGCAAAGCAGCAGCTCGAAAAAATCATTTCCGATCTTCGCCAACTCGAATCGCCAGAGCCAACTACGAGTAGCACTGTGGCTCATCGAAGACTTTGTAATGCACTTCCAGTCCTACGACAACTTGCCAAAAAAGAGAACCGAAGACGTTTGGAACCAGCTTTAGAGGAAGAGATTCATTCTGCCTTCCGTGCTACGGTTTCGGAAACTGTGCGAGAACGTGTAATTCCAGTTTGGAAAGGAAGAATTCGAAAACTAAGTGAGTCCTGTGAAGAAATGGCGTCTCGCGCGTCAATCGTGCGGAACAAACTCGATTCAATTTTCGAGACACTTGGGAAACTTCTTGAGCAAACGACTTGTCATTCGACGTCACTCGCTGACTCAATTCAACTTGTCATTACGCCCTTTGCACCAGATTCAATTAGGCGGGCCTTGTCTGCCAGTCTGCGTTGCCAAGATAACGACGAACTCACCACAGCCATACGTGATCGATGGCATGATCGCTTGCTTGGTATGGCGGAAAAAATGACGCTCGGAATTGACGCGACGGCCTCAATTACAGAGTTGATCGTGGCATTGCCATCTGAGGTGTCCTGTAGCGAACTGACAGGGCTTGTCGAAGATTCCATTTCGGACTCAGTCACAATTTACAAACAGTTGAATTACGAAGGTCTGCCTTACGTCGTTACAGAACTTCTCCGGCGAGCAAAGCCGATGGTCAGGTTGGGCGCTTATGAATCATGCGAGGAACTAAATGTCTTGCCAACGTATAGCACACGCGTGACGCTCCCCGCTCCAAAGAACGCCAGTGATGCGTTGATTGTTGCTGAGCTTAAAGAAACGTTTACCCAACAAGACCCTCAAGTTGAATTTGTGGAATCCGATTCGGATCGTGAGTTGTCAATCATCCGGATGATCTTGAATTATCCAATTGGCCTTGGCGAAGACAATCTGGATCTTTTGATCGCGTACAAACGAGCCGCCGATCGAGGTCATTTGCCACATTTCATCGATATCGCCGACGGCTCAAAAGACGGTAGAGCAATTGAATGTTTCCTAAACCTTGCTGAAGAACTTATGGAGGACTAGCGATGAATGCAGTCACGCGAAAACCACGAAAACAAGCGGCCTTTCTTAACATAGCCTGTGGAGGTGTTGGACGTCTGGCAACTATCGAACGGCGGAAACGAGAGCAAGCCATTGGTGTCGATATCCCAGAGCAAACCATCATTCTCGACACCGCCCCAATTGAAGACACGAACGAACTTCATCTTCAACTCCCATTGAACGAGATGATAGTGAATTTACTTTCGGGCAACCGCAACCGTTTCGGAAAATCAACGAGTCGAATTTTGCGAGCGTTGGAAACCGGTCATCGTCTCGAGACCGACCAAATTCAACATGGCGCCAGGACAATTCGCTCAATTACTCAGTTAGCGATGCTGTACTACCGGACGCGTTTGCTGGACGTGATTGAGGTCGGGATCGAAAGACTGTTGCGAAAGTATGCGCCGAAAACAATCGTACCATTTATTTATTCTTCATCAGGAGGCGGTTCGGGGAGTGGGCTGCAGATCGGAGTTCCTGATGACCTGTCTAGAACGATTTCGCGGCAACGAATATTGACCGGCTTAAGTAAGGGGATTTTGGAACGTCCGATATCTATGGTTGTCGAGCCAATTTCTTATTCAAAGAAAGCCGCCGTCGATCACGGCGATGCAATTCTAGCCAACAGCTACGCGTTCAGAATCGAAAGCGAAGCGTTGTTGCAACAAAGCAAGATACAAACTGTATTTCACATCGGGTACAGCAATAGCGAAGCCATCGTTTTGAAAGAAGCGAAGCTTGCTGCCCGCGTCATGGCTGAAACGATTGTCGAACTTCAACGCAGCTACAACGATTTCAAAGATCGCTGGGTTGATAGTCGCGGGTTTGCTGCTGGCCGAAAAGCAAATGTCGAAAACTCAATCGATTCCCGAATCCCCCATTTAGTTCGAAAGCGAGGCTAGTGGTATGACTATTTTCAAAAAAGGCGTCATTCGAATTGCATTGGTGTTAATCGCGACCGGCCTTCCGATAGAGGTTAAGGCAGACTTGGTTCGCATCTTTCTAGTTGACGTATCTTCATCGATGTCTGCGACAGGAAGAATCGAAACAGTCAAGCGAGAACTAGCATTGATGAATCAGCAATTGCCGGCCTCGAAACAGTTCCCGATCATCATCATTCCATTTTCGGATTCACCCAAGTCGCCCCAAGTCTTTGTGGATGGGCGCAAAGCAGACGAAGCAATCAAGAATTTGACGCTGGATGGTGGGACAGACATTGCCAGCGTGTTGCGTGTCGGTCGCGAGGCAATCAAAAAGTATGCTGCAAATTCACCAGCAACATTGGTTTTTATTAGTGACGGTGAAGATCCAAATATTGAAGGGATTCAACGAGAAACCGACAAGTTAAACACGCTTTTCGAAAGCCGCGGAGCTACGGGCCTCAGTTCATCAGTGTTCATGAAACGGTGGGGAGGAGCAAACCAAAATCTTGCCGAATCTTTAGCGTCAAACAAGAGCGTGAGTCTCATCGATGCCACCACGAATCAAATCGTGCCCGTAACGATTGAAGCTCGAGCCACAATCAGTGAAGTGGCTTGGGTTGAGCCAGGAAAGGTTGCTGAAGGCTGGATTGAATTTCGCGCAACCTCTGCTGTTGATTCGCCAGTTTCAGTATCTGTTGGCTATAACGTTAATGGAGTAGTGCTGGGAGGGAAATGCACCGTCCAATTGGGAGGCAATCACAGACAGAAGATTCGATTTAACGTCAGCGATGCTCAGGCACGAAAGGGCGAAGTTAGTCTTCTGGCATTAGTGAATGCCAAGAAGCCAGACACAGCAGCTAACGGCTCAGTTGTTATGCCAGTGATCAAACAACCCAACATCAAACTGATAGCAAGACTGCCAGATGTCGCAAACGCGGATGTTTCAATTGACACGTTGATCGATGGAAATTCCAGCTGGATAGACCCTATCTCAGGGCTTGCCAAGTTCAGCGTGCGTGTAACGATCACTACCAACCGCGATTCAAATCTTGCTGGCCACAAGATCGCAAAGGAGATGTTTGAAATTGTGCCAACTGGACATTGCACAGTAAGCAAACCAGTCATCGTTAGTTTGGATCGAGTCAATAAGAAGACTGCCAGCTTTCATGTTCAAGGCTGTCCTGTCGATGCCAAGCAACCGTTTAAGTCATGGCGATACCGCATGCAATTCATTGTTCGCCCCAAAGATGCGCCGAGTTATGTTCGGTACACCCCAGAGGAAATAAAGGTTGACCAAACGGATATTTTACCACCGCATCCGATTGATGTTACTGTTGGTGCAGATCTGGTCGGTGCGAAGCCTGTTAGGTGGACTCGCGTTGATGATCCGACCGCAGAGTTTGTTTGCCGTGTAAACCTAGAACCATCGAAGCCACTCCCATCAGCATTTCGGTTGACAGGCTTTTGCGGTGACAACGGCACAGTGCGCATAAGGAAAACGACACGATCTGCAAGAGCAACGAAAATGGACTTCATACTTCGATTGCGACATGCTGACGGAACGATTGATCTTGCGCCAAATTTTGCCACGCCCTACCCGAGTGGATACAGGGTTACTTCTCAACCCATTCATATATCGCCCGATGAATGGCCCAATCCGATGAGTTTGGGAATTGAGGGAAAGGGCTTTGAGATTCAAAAGACCAGGAGCTTCTTCCATGATCTCCCGTTTGGCTCACCATTTAAGGTTGGGATAACGCCTTGCCTTTGGACAAAAAACAATGTTGATGGCGTCGAAAACCTGAGCCTGGAATTCGATACGGACGATTCCCGCTTGGCAATTGAAACAAAAGGCAACTGCCGAACCTACCTTCCAATTCTCATAACTCCATCCATTCCTGATGAGTCAAGGCCCTTTTTCACACGTTCGGTTGAGACGTGCGAATTCACTCTCAAGCCAGATTCTCCAAACGTGGCCATCGAGCCAAGCAACATCAAGTTGCGAATCGTGCACATGCCACCAATTTACAAAACGTTGTTTCTTGTTGTGGCAGCCATTTTCGTCTTGGTAATTTCGATAGGGACTCTTTGGTTTGCTGTTCGGCGCGACCCGAACCGTTTGGATGTTGGTGAACTGAATGATTGTGCCGTTGGTAACTCTTAAGAGCTAGAACGAGAGAATGTTGTTCCGAGAAACGCTTGTACAGATTCCAACGCCGGCTCTAGTCCTGATAGGGATCTTGATGAGTTGGTTCGGTTATGAAATCAAGCAAAAGCATCCCCATATCGGCCTAATGCAATTGTTGGCCGGCGCTTTTTCATTTTTCGCTGCAATCGAAATCTACGGGATCCCCATGAATCCCGAAGGAGGCCCTGAAAGTCTGCTGACAATCTTCCGTGCAAGTTTTGTTGGACTTTCAATCTACGGGATCGTGGGCTTCTTATGTGCAGGTGCTTTGATGGCGAAGAATTGGTTTCTCGTCATGAGCGGAGAATTGGCGTTGAAACGCGAAAATCTACGTCAACAAACCTTAAGGGCAAAAAGAAACGCAAGCGACTACAAAACATGCACTTGTGCTGATGCGGTCAGGGCGCAGCAGGCAAACTTGGAGAGAGAACTGGAGCAGCAGCGCAATCGTGTTGAAGCCGAACGTCTCGAAGAGAGCAGGATCGCCGAATCAGCAAAGCGGGAAACTGCCCGGATGAAACTAAAACTCAAGGCACTTGAACAATTGGAATCCGCTCAACGAAACGTTGTCGAGACAACAATTGAAGCATTCCTGACCGAAGAAGTACCCGACGCCGAATTTCAGCAACGGATAGTCCTACTTCATAGATACATCTGCAATGAAAAACCAGAAGCGGCGAACAGCAAGGGATTTCAATCATTGACGGAGCTCGAGACTTCCTTTGCCGAAAAAAGCAGGGAAATTGATTCGCTTGATATTGAAACTGTCGAAAAGGAGTCATTGGCATCGTATCTGGCCAAGGAAAAGCAGGCCGCAATCCACCAGTTCTTAAAGAAGGAGGCAAGCTAATGCCAATCCCAATACGAATCGGTCATGAAATTGATACTGGCAATCCAACGTTTCTAAATTCTCTCTTGTTATCCGTACATCTTTGGATCGTTGGAATGACTGGCAGTGGAAAGACCGAAACCATCAAGACGATTTTGACTCAACGAATGTTGAGCAACGATCCGCCTGCGACAATGTTTATCATCGATCCTCTCGGGGGACTTAGCAATGACCTCCTCAACTTCTTCGCACATCCAACACTATGTCCGGACAATGTTCGTGATCGGTTGGTTTACATTGAGCCAGCTCGAACTGATAAAGTGTTGACATTCAATCCTCTTAGCTTCACGTGTGATGATGATCTGTTTTTCAACACAGGGCGAACAGTCGAAGTGATTCTACGAGGTTCAAACAGCCAAGATCTCGCGTCGCAACCACGATTGCGTCAATGGATGTTTAACTCACTGTTGTCAACGGCGGCTATGGAATATCCACCCGCCATGGCGGAGTTCTTACTTCGCCCAGGTACAGAACAGCACGATCAAATGATGCGGCAGATTCCAGAACGCTTGCGACTGGTTTGGGCGGAGGTGCTGAAGTCAGGCGGAAGCATGAAAATGCAGTTGCTTGAATCAACTCGAAATCGAACTGCACCGTTTTTCGATTGCCCCATTCTGCGATTGATGATGTCTCAACGCGTTGGAAATTTCGACGTCGAAGAACTAATTCGCGAAAGAAAAATCGTCTTGATCAACCTATCGCCGAAAGGAATCATAAATACTGACATTGCAGCAACATTGGGAGGTTTGTTCGTAAATGAAATTTTGGAGCGTGCCCGAAACATGCCGCCAGACCTTGTCAAACCAACGGTGCTGTGTATGGACGAGTTCCAGAATTGGGTGGGCAATGATCTACTAAGCGCAATTCCTGAGG
>CAZOXC010000096.1:0-8187 GCA_964583205.1 uncultured Pirellulaceae bacterium
GCGCATATATTGTTGATGCGAAAACGCAAGAAAACAGTTCGGCAACAGGAGCCGATGAAAGTTCCGCAAAGTGAAACTACAGATGAAGTTGAAACAACCGTTGCCCCGGACGCAGCTGCTTCGGTCGCGGGACAAACTTCCTAGCGCGCCATTCAAAACCAATGTTCGTAGTACCGGCTTCAGCCGGAATCATGGAGTGTTCCGGCCTAAAGGCGGTACTACAAACTTTCAAAACCAGGTTTGGAGTGCCCTCAATAAGGTTTAAGATGATGTCATGGCTAAGTAAATTTCTAATCTTGGCGATGATCCAAAATTAGAAGCCAAGATAGCGCAGAATCTCGACTCCGAAGTTAAAATTCCTGAAAGGCTTCTCGGACATACGTTAACGTTTTGGTTTGTACTCGTAGTACTGCGCGTACGTTTCTTTTTGTTTTGTGTTTAGAATTTCAACCAACTCCTTGTCGGCTTTTTGCCCAAGTTCCAGCCGTCCCGGTTCCAGTTCATCGAGTTTCTCGTTGATCGATTCATCAAATCGGTCCAGGCAAGCACGAATGTCCGTCAATTGTGATTCCGACAAGTCCAAATCATCAATCAGGCCTTCAAGTTGAATTGGAAAAAGCGTCTCGTATCGATGCATATTGAATTGAATGTAGAGCTGTCGCAGTCGTTGTTTTTGTGGGCCAATCAAACTTTCAGTGATTTGATCCCGCAACACATTTAAATCGTTTTTCGCGATTTCTGATTGTTCTCGCCAACTTGACTTTGTGGTCTTACGTTGCACGATTTCATCGTAAGATTCTTTAACGTTAAGGAACACAGAAAGTTGGTCGGGAGCAAGATCCAATTCAGCCTTTATAGGTTCACTCAACGCAAACTCTATTGACACTTCGTTCAGCGCATTGGTGTGGGTTTGGGTAAGCTGCTGCCTGGATTGAGGATTCAGATTTCGTTCTGACAACGAATCCTTGAGAATTGATTGTTCGATGGTGCGATCTGACAACAATCGAAATTGTTCATGGTGCTCGACAAAGTCAAACTTGTTTCCTGTAATAAATTCGTACAGTTCTTTTTGTTCAGGATTCAAAACGCCTTTGATTTGAGATGCCGTCGATTCAATCCTGGCACTCAGCAATGGTATAAAACTTTCATTGTATCGATCCTGATTTTTCGCCAGAAACCGTTCACGGATTTTTTCAGCCTGCTCACGTTGAGTAGCCGTCAAGTTTAATAACCGGAGGGCTTTGCGGCTTCCGCAAACCGAATTGACAGAAAACGGGTGCCGTCCGCTGTTGGCGCCGACAGAAAATCTTGCTGTAACTGAACGAAAACGTTTCAACTGAAAGGGAAATAACATCTCTTCCAGTTTCAAGTTGTATTCAGTGCAGACGCGGGCTGAAACTTTGTGAAAACTGGAAGTGGAGTGGGAATGTTCCTGTCGCCAGCTTTCGGCAAAATCCAGTCTCAACTTATCCAGGTCAATTTGCTGCTGTTCGGTCAATTCAAATTGTTCGTCCAAATTTTCTACCACATGATGAAGAGCCATCATCGTTGTAAACAAATCTTGTTCCGAAGCCGACAGTTGATCCTGACGATCGTCTTGAGAATACAATTTTCCAGTCGAACATAACATGATCGCCAAGATTAGTTTCGGCCACTTCGCTTGTACAATCGACATCTCAAAACCCGCGATCACGTACAAAATTTTTTTTCACCGTTTTCTTCGAGATACTCACCATAAAAATGGTCACCTCGCACGGCCATTGCTGATCCTAAAACATTGTTGACTCCACAATATTTTCGGTCAAAATTTTGATGCTTAGTGTTGCAAAAAATGGGAGGGAGGAGCAAGCTTTTTATCTGAATTCCTCCAAAAGGTAGCAATCTATTCACCTATGTGGACTGAAATTGGGTATTTCCACCCAATGAGACTATAAGGAAGCAGTTCGGTGGTTCGATCGTGGGTGCTGTCCGCAATACGATCGGATGAAAAGGCTCGTGAAGGTGATCTGGAAGCGACCTGCGAGGTCGCATTCCATTCGACTCGGCATATTTTATCGACCACGCTTACAACGATCGCCGGTTATTCAACTTTGACGCAACTGCTTCGGTCGCGGGACAAACTTCGTAATCAATTAGCGATGACGCCAATCGATGTTCTGGCAATTTAAACTCGCAACGGTCGCCTTGATCGTGTTACTGTCGGGCTGCAACCGCTCCGCCCGGGACAACAAGGTTTATGTTCTGGCCGCGTCGAGCACCGAGCAGGTATTCCGAGAACTGGAAGAAGTATTCGAGTCGCAACATCCGGGAATTGATATTGTGATTTCGACTGGCCCATCCAATGCCCTGGCCCAGCAAATCATCAACGGCAGCAGAGCGAATATCTTTTTCTCGGCCAGCCCCGTTTGGACCAGTGAGATAGCTCAATCCGATCTAACCTTGCAACCGATTGATATCGTCGGCAATCAACTGGTGTTGGTGACGAGCCCCCAGTCCGAGATTCAATTCGAGTCGTTTCAGCAATTTCAAGAAGCGGTTTCTACAAATGACTGGATCGTATCGATTGGCGGCAACAATGTTCCGCTGGGCGAGTACTCACAGCAGGCACTTGGCAAGAATCTGTTTGAGTTGCTGGTCGAGCAAAAACGATTAGTGCGCGGCACCGATGCCAGAAGTACGCTGGCCTATGTAGCGCGAGGCGAAGTGGATTGCGGTTTAGTTTATTCGACGGATGCACGGTCGGCTGATCAAGTCCAACTTCTGCTGACCATTCCGGCTGATCAGCATGATGAAATTGTCTACTCGATTCTCAACACCAATGACCTCGAACCGCAGGCGACCAACGAGTTTTTGAAATTCATCAAGTCACCCGAAGCCAGATCGATTTGGGAACAAGCCGGTTTCAAGTGGCTGGATTCGCAGTAGTTGGTTTTTCAATACAAGCTCGACACACAAGCGAGTGCATCCTGCAATGCCCGCGAACTTAGGTTCATTATCGTTTGGAGATCTGTTAGAAAAGAATTGTACTAAATTTCTTTTGGAAGCGGTTTGATGACAGGTACAAGTTTGCAGAGGCACTCAGCTCTCCTGGCAGCTCGAAGCGCATTGATCGTGATGGTTCTATTTTTGATGGCACCGCAGTTGTTGACTCGTTCCGCTGCGGCGCAACAAGATTCTCGCACAAAGCCTGACTACCTGAGCGATGGCTTTCTTTATCGAACGGTCCAGGGATTCTCGGGCGATATTCAGTATTTTCTGAATGAAGTTGGCTTAACTGCCGAGCAAAGCGAAAACATTGAAAAGCAAATCAAAAACCACCGCCAACAAATTGCGTCGGTGGCCACAGAACGCCAAGTCCGTCAGGTACGATTGCAAACTTCGCAGGTTCATCTGACGGCACAAGAGATTGAGAGTATCAAGCTCAAACTATCCGAACTTGATAAAAAAATCGAAGTATTACCAAACGAGCTGGTGAATGGAATTGACCGAATCCTGCTTGATCACCAGAAACTTCGTTTTCGCCAAGTCGTTGTGCAACGCTATTTCATGGAGGCATCAGGGCTGTTGTCATTTGAATTCCCCTTGGCCTTCAAAGATCAAATAAAACTCACCAATCGCGACGAACCCGAATTGAAGCGAATAACCGGAGAAGTCAAAACCGAGTACCTGAAGAAGCAGGCGCAGCTCAAACAAGAATCATGGGATGGTCTAATCAAATCGCTTCCCGAGAAACTGGTTTCCCAGCTCCAGCAGAATTTTGATTCGCGATTGGAAATGACCGGTTCACTTTTCGCGACACCCTTTAAGCTTCCACTCGGTTACAAGTGGGACTACTTTGAAACTGGCTCGGCTAAACAGTTCCTGGAAATGGTTTGCTCGGATCCAGAGGAGCTCGCAGAATTTGGTATCAACGTCGAATCGCTGGAATTATCGACGGATCAGATTAGCCAAATGGAATCAATACAAAGCGAATACAGGAAACAAGAACATGAACTTAGATCAGTGCAGTCCAGCGAGCATCTACGTGCCAGGAAATTGTTAACCGCAGGAAAAGAAAACGAGGCTGAGCCAATTTTCGAGCGGCTGCATGCAGAGCAACATGAGATCGATCATAAAGCACTCGCCCGAATTCTGGATTCAGTGCTACTCCCATTTCAGGCGCAAATTGTTCGTCGGTATGCCAAGCAAGAAAGGCTGATTAACGAGTTCGCTTTTGGCGACGAATTTGGATTACCCTTTATCGTCGCCACTCAAGGCGAATTCTCAAAACGTGAATTACAATCGATCTTTGAAAAGTGTGAAAGCGCGCAAAAGGAACTCTATGAACAAGTCGACAAACTGCTGAGCGATGCTGAAGAACAAGTTCTCGATTCCTTGCCCCTGAAATCCAAAGAACTGTTTGAAGAGAAATTTGGCGAGTTTTACAACTACCGTGGTGAGGTTGTGCAAACGCTTGCTCAGTTGCGTAAACAGCGAAGAGACGAGTGGTTTGACACTGCAAACGATTAGGGAAACCAAATGGAACCCAGAGGCATTTTCGCATTACCACAAACTCACCCTCTCTCCGGGAGGGTGAACTTGGCATACTCACCCTCCCTCTGGAAGGGCCGGGCGTCAGCCCGGGGAGGGGTTTATGAAACTCAAAGGAATTGCTTCAACTTAACTCTCGTGGCGAGATAAGCTGAATTACTTTTCTGCGGCAAACAATGGATCGTATTCGGCCAGCTTGATCTGAATTTTTCGCGCTAACCAGAAGAGCAGGGCGACGCCAAACAAGCTGGTCAAACTCAGAACGCCAAGTGCAAACTGGTTGCGTGCCTCGCCCCAGAATACCAACAGCGCCAATGAAGCCAGCGGGATGACGGCCGAGATCATCTGGTAAAAAAACAGTTGACGATTCAATCCAATCAGACCTGGCGGTTTGGCCTTGGGTAATTGATTCTCAATCAGTGCTCGCCCAAACAATCTTGGCAGCCAGCACCAGGCCGTGACAAAGGCGATGCCGAAAAACGTGTAGGCCGCCACGACCAGCCCGGCCAGCGCATGCGAACCGATAAAATCGATCCAGGCGCGACGGCCCAGATCCGCGCCGCGGTAACTTAGCACCAGCGGATACAGAAAACCCGCGACCGTCCATTCAGTAATACAAACCAGTGCGCCGATGGTGGGCAACCGGGGAACCAGTCCGATCATTTGGGGAATCAGTTTGGGGTGCTTCTCTTTAATCAACTCACCCACCTTCTGTTTTAGGTTCAAGCGAAGCAACTTGGCAATTGGCAACGAAACCAGCACGATCATGATCATTGCTATCGGGAATGCAACGCCATTGATTATTTGCACAGTCTGGTCGAACAACTGCCTGGTGAGGCCATCAATCGACTCGATGTTGTTATAAGCTTTCACAAACAATGCCATTGCGGCGCTGGGGATCACCGCACAGAGAATCACAATTGGAATCACCCAGGAAAGAATTCGTTCGAACAGCGGCGAGTGCCGGGTGAACAACAACCGGTTCAGGTCACCCGATTCGCAATTGGCAAGGATTTCGGCCAGCTCGCTGCCCGACTGGAAGCGCCGCTCGGGAAGAGGTTCCAGGCACTTCATGATCGTGTGCTTGAGCAATTCGTCTTCGCCAAACGATTCCTCGACCTTGGAACGCGGCATTCCAAGCTGTCTTTGTTCGGCCATCACGTCCAGCACGCCCGTCCAGTTTTTGCTGGATGGTGGATCGGGGTAAGGCCGGGTCCCTGTCAGCAACTCAAACAACAGAATCCCCAGCGAAAAGATATCGCTCCGCTCATCCAGCGCTTCGGCGGTGAGCGGGTACTCGGGGTTACAAGCTTCGATTTGCTCGGGCGACATGTAGGGCAAGCTGCCACCGAAGTAAGCGGCTGGCGAAGCCCCTTCGACCTTGGAACAGAAACTGATGTTGAAATCGACCAGCTTGGCTGTGCCTTCCGGAGTCAACAACACATTGGCAGGCTTGAGATCGCGATGCAGAACACCCTTGCTGTGCGCATAGTCAAGTGCGTTCGCCAGTTGCCGACCGATCCTGGCCACCACCTGGGCCCATTCCATTTGCTCCACGCTGCGGCGAGTCGACGATTCGTGATCAACATCATAACCATGTTGCATCAGGTGCCGGTCGACCACTTCCAGAAATCGTTTTCCGTCACAGTCTACGTCGGGCGTTTCTTTCAGTCGATTCAGAGCGTCATACAGAGTGCCGCCAGCCACAAACTGCATGTATAGCAAGCGTTGTTGACTGGCGAGAATCTGTCTTTGGTCGTAAACACGTACGATGTTGGGATGATCGAGCTGCGCCAGCGTCTGCGGCTCGGCGCCCTGATCACTGGAAATTTTGAGTGCCACCAAACGCTGCATACTTTTTTGCCGAGCCAGGTAGACGGTAGCGAAGCCGCCTTTGCCCAATTCCGAGATCAATTCGAAGTCATCAACCGTTTCACCAGGCTTGAAAGATTTAGCACGTCGAATGGCCAACATAGCGGTGGTAGCCAGACCGGACTTCTGTCGGTCATTGTTCATTCTGGTAAGTGCGACAGCCGCGGCCGGAAACTTTTCAGTGTATTGGGAAAAGTCCACAGACTCGCCCGACTGGCGGCGCACCTGGATTTCTTCGAACAGCAGGTCGCCGGGAACACCCGCTTCGTCGACAACTTCCGGCCATTGATCGATATATTGCTTGATCGGAATATGGGGCAGCGAGTACTCCAGCCGCTTGTGCATCTCAACTTTGATCAACTCGATGACGGCCAGTCGACGGTGGTCGGCACCGGGCGATGGAACAAAGTCCTGGATTTGCTGAGGCTGCGATTCATCCCAGGCAGCTGCGTAGGCATCGACCACTTCGGCAAGCTCGCGCCAAATGGATTTGGATGCAGTTGATTCTGATTGCTTGCTCATCAAAACACAGCCTTGGAACGCAGTCAGTCGGGATGCTGATCAGTGTCGCCGATATTCGATTTGGTTTTATCTTGAACCGACAGCCACCAGTAACCGGAAAACGCGATCCACCCGAGGGCCAGGGCGATGTACCAGACCAGATCCGGATCCAGTTCGTAGGCCGCCATTCCCAACAAGGGCCCGATCACCAGCGCGGCTGCATAACAAGTCACATAGAGTCCCATGTACCTGCCTCGACTCCGTTCACTTGAGCGAGCCGCGACGTAGGCCGCCGAGAGCGGCATCGCCAGCATCTCGCCAAATGTCCAAACCACCACCGTTGCACAAATGTACCAATAATCAGGACAGAATGGCAACAAGCCAAATCCAACACAACTCATCAACGATCCCCAGGCAACGACGCGCAGCACCGAGAACTTGCTGACGACCTGCACCAGATACATTTCCAGAATCACGATCAACAGAGTATTAATCGCCATCAAGGCGCCCAGATAAAACTCGGTGACACCTCTTTGTTCATCAAGGTACTTGGGGAAAGTGCTCAATAGCTGGAAAAATACGACCGCGGTCAAGAAGGTAAAAAACAGGAACCACAGGAAACTTCGATCGCTCCAGGGAGACTCACCATTGCCAGTTTCAGCTTTCTCTTTTTGCGTTTCCGGTTCGCGCAGCTTAAAACAGATCAACGTCGCGATCAGAGCCGCAAAGACCGTTGAAGCATTCGCATAGAAAAGCAACTGATAGTTGATGCCGGCCAGGACCCCGCCCCAAACACCGCCGATCGATGTACCCAGATTGACGGCCAGACGATTGTGCCCCATCGCTCGCTTATGCAAATGCGATGGACAATACAGAGTCGTTGCAGTCACTGAGGCCGGCCGAATCATCTCGTTGACGACGCTCAATCCAAACAAGCATAACGCGACTGTCACAAAGCGATCGGCCTGCGCAAGCAACAAGTACCCCGGAACCGTCAGGCTCAAAGACGCGACTTGAGTTTTGATCGGACCCCAACTGGAAGTTAACTTGCCACCCAGTAACCCGCCAAGAATCGATCCCATGCCATAGCAGCCCCCAATCAAGAAGCCGATTTGCATGTCAGTGAACGCCAGGCTCTTGGTGAGGTAGAGCGGCAGGAACATCAACACCATGGCTCCCGAACGGTTGATCAACAAAATCATCGACAAGTACCAGACTTGACGCGGAAGTTGTGAATACGCTGCTCGATAGGAATCGAGGAATTTCAGAAGTGTTTTGTAAAAC
>CAZOXC010000097.1:0-8179 GCA_964583205.1 uncultured Pirellulaceae bacterium
CATTTACTTGATCAATCATCGCACCACCGGCCACCGGTTGTCGACTCAGCACCACGCCCAGGAATCCGCGGCTCTCACTCCGCCTCGATTCGAACTCGCCGGCACTGCAAACACTAATAATGCCATCTCCAGTCGGATTGGGTGCCAACAGGAACCGCCCCAACTCAACATTGTTCGTGGCGGTCAAATCTTCCAGCTGAATCCCTTTACGGAAAACTCGAGGCGATTTCAACAAGACCAGGTCATTTCGAGTATCGCGCTCGATGACTTCGAAGTTGACCTTTTCACCCTTAACAATGGTGTAAGGATCGTCACCGACAAGCGAATTCTTGCTCACCAACAAATCGGAATTGCGAATGATAGTTCCTCGTACCGCACTGGCATTGGAACCAAATTTACTCCGCACATTTAAACAATTGTCATCCAGTTTTGATTCAAGTTCACTGAAGTACTCGGGCAAATCAGCAAGCGCCTCGACCGAACGCGGATTCGGATACTCAACCGAAGGCTGTGCAGGAAAAGGAAAGTTGGTTTCGTCCGGAATCACAAGCGGGATCGTAAGTTCCTGAGCTTCGCCCTCACGCTTGACGATCACCGAGATTACATCTTGACCGTCTTCCAGCGCCGAACGCATCTGGCGTCTCACCGTTAACAATGAAGAAATGCGGCGACCGTTGATCGAGCTGATGACATCGTCAACCTCCAAGCCATGATCTTTTGCAGCGCCATCTTCAACCAGACTGATGACGGTGACCCCGTCGCGCTGCTCACGATTCTCTCCAACAAATCCGATTTTCGGAATCCTCGCATCTTCAGCCGTCGTAAACCACTGGGCCCTGTTCAACGGTTGCCAGTTTTCCTTGAACACATTGATCGGAATATCAAAATTGCGACTGGCATCCTGAGCAATACGCGAATGAATACCGATCACTTGACCATTCAGGTCGAACAAGGGACCACCGGAATCGCCAGGCTCCATAACGGCTGTCGTCTGTACCATTCCCTGCCGAGTTCGAACTCGAGTAATCCGGCCAAAACGAACAACCGGTTTTTGACTCCCCTGCCCCGCCGGGTAAGCCAGGCTGACACAAGGTTGATTCACAACAAGCTTGTCAGAATCACCAAGCGGCGCAATAGCAAGATCATTCGGTTCGTTGATTTTCAACAATGCAATATCCAGTTGCATACTGGATCCCATGCCACGTCCGGAAAACAAACGACCGTCCGCAGTACGGACTCGATAACGAACGCCCGGCCGAATCGCGTGACCGGCCGACAAAACCAAACCGTCTTCGCTGATGATTACGCCACTGCATCCTGCACCGCCCCCCGTGATCCAGACAGCGGATTCGGAAGACTTGGCAATCGTAGAAAAGATTTTTTCCTGCAATACGTCGACATCGAGATCTTCTGCATAAGAAAACCCCGACAAGACAAACACAATCGAAAGGACAACAGAATAAAAGCGGATTATTTGTACAGCTTGCTTCATGGATGCTGGATCTCGTTAGTTGTGTTGAAAGGTCGGATTCTGATTATTTCAGCCAATCCTATTTTAGCAAATCGTTTCCCCGTCAGCCAATCTTCGAAAAGCGATTTCGAGTATGGAATTTGCAACATCTGACGAAAGTAAGAAATTGGACTTTCAGTTAAAATAACGCAACAAGTACGGTGAAAGTCCCGGAATGGTTTTCTTTTTTTGAATTTATCGAAACAAATCACGAACACCGATCAGGCGTTTTTTTGGCATCTGACTAACGTTTCTTTCGAAAAACCAAGCCCAACAGATTCATAAAAGCAGGTTCATGACAGATAGCAAATCCAACAAAACGTCCTCTGGCAATGTCAGCATCCGAAAAATGTCGCAAGCAAGTTTCTGCTTGGAAACTTCGGTCGAACTACCGGCAACTCGTTCACAAGTTTTCGATTTTTTTTCCGACGCTGCCAACCTGGAAAAGATCACGCCCAAGTTCCTGAACTTCCGAGTCTTGACACCGCTTCCAATTGAAATGAAGTCCGGAGCCCGCATCGACTATAAAATTCGCTTGCACGGAATCCCCATTCGCTGGCGCACCAACATTTCCGCCTGGGAGCCTGATCAAAGATTTGTTGACGAGCAAATCAAGGGTCCTTATCGCAAGTGGCATCACGAACACATTTTTGAAGAGGCGGGAGACCACACGCTGATGAAAGACATCGTCAACTACCGAGTCTGGTTAGCGCCGCTACTGCATCCCTTGGTAGTCAAACGTGACTTGTTGAGGATATTCGCCTACCGCCAACAACGCATTTTAGAATTGTTCTCTTAATCGCAATTCATCAAGTTGCTGATCGGCCAAATCAGTTTGAGCCGCGACTCCACAAAAACAGCTCCAAACATCACGCGTCTTGAGAGAGCCTCGAGATGTAGTGAGACATGCTCATGCTTCACGTGAGCATGGCAACCAAGCATGACACCCAGGCATGGCTCCCTGGCGACTTGCTTTTATCTCGAGCTTGGTTGGCTTGATTCGTTCATCACGGCCGTAACAACGACTTCGTCTAACAATATGTCGGCGTCATAATCGGCAGCCAATTTGTCAATCGACCATGACCGACGCTGGAGCACTACTTTCTCAATTCTATCTCCATGCTTTGCGTGTGCATTGGAAAGTTCAATGTACCGACGAGTGAACTCGCGTAGCCGTTCTGGCTCCAACGAAATCGTATCGAACAAAATATCCCGGTACCGTGTGTCACTGAGAATTGGAAATTCCGTTTCGAAATCCGCCCTTTGCGTCAGGCCACTGGCAAGATGTTCCTCGCAGCGAAAATAGACGGCATAATCGCCTTTACCTTTGCCCGAATACATTTGCCAGGAGGTCAACGGATAATATTCAATCTTGGAAACCACCATTAACAACAGAACAAACACCAATCCAAAAGCGGCTTGAGCGACTTTTTTCGAGTTGCCTTCCCGATCATCCGTTGGCTCGGTTTGTTGCTCGCGCAAAATCGTCCTGACAACCCTGTCCCAGTCGACGAATAGCAATTGCAAGAGAATGAGATCGAGGAACAGAATATTTTGAAAAAAGAATATCCCCAGATGCATACCGATGGCCCCCAGCGGAAAAATGACTCGAGCCAAACGATTGAAAAGGACTAACGGGTAGAGCGTTTCAAGTACCAGCGCCGAAAGCCCCATTCCTGCAAACAGCGCCAGCGGCATGTCCTTGAATTTGATTCCCAAATCCCAATCAAACATCATTGGGTTCATGCAGTCTGTTAACACAATCTGTCGCAAGTTATCTCCCGACCACCACATTAGCCCTCCATTGGTCAACTTGCTGTATCCCGCACCAAAATACACAACTGCAATCAATGCCCAACACGCAAACCGACACCAGCCATAGTATTCACTGGAACGGCTCGGCACCGTCGCACCACGCAGGCGATCCAATGAAATCGCATCAGCACAAGGCATCAAAGAGAGTGCGGCAGCAAGATAGAGCGGCAGCAGGCCGCTGTGAAAAAGATGGGAATGCTCGCGCAGGATTCCAGCGAACACCAGATAACAAAGCGTTGACAGTGGAAGTGTAAGCGATCGAAAGACCCCGACACATGCCATCAATGAAAGGGCAAGTGTTGCATACTTCAGAGATTGAAGCACTACCACACTGTCGAATGGCTGGCCCAGCGACTCGCTAAAGTTCCGCAGCGGCGTCATCACCCCCATCGGAAATCGGAACAATTCGCCCAGCAAGACACTGCTTGCAATGTCTTCATTCCACACGATAAATGCGATGAGGCCAAAAACCAGAATTCGAATGCAGGCCAGTGCACGAGCACCGCAGGCAAACCCCGACTTGGATTTCGTGAATAGTCCTGACGACTGATTGGCATCGGAGCCAGTTTTATCTTGCGGATTTTGAGAGAGGCTGGAGCGACGCTTGGGGTGAAGTTTGTTGCTTCGCATTTGGCTTCACCCTTAATGAGGATTCGACTGGTCAGTTGATATTCAGCTTTCCATACCAAGTCCGATTTTGCCAGGTCGCCAAGCGTAGCTTATCCCAGGCATTGATAAGATGGATCCGGTAGACACAAACCCCTTACCGCAAGTACATGTATCTCGGTGCTGTAAACTGGAACAGAGCAAACAGGGTCTCAGCAAGCGGAATCACAGCAGATCCACACTTTGATATTCGGCATTTTGAATTCAAATCGGTTGCAACGTCGCGCAAAGTCATTTCTGTCGATTGCGTAAAGTTTTCCGCCTGCCACCCGCGAGCAGTCTAATCTCACGCTCACGATTCTGAACTCCAGTTCTCCTGGGGATACATCTCACGATCTGACGGAGCGAACAGCACGTTTTTCGAGTCTTGGCACCACTTCGTTTTAAAGTGAAATCTGGAGCCCGCATCGACTACAAAAATTCGCTTGCACGGAATCCCCATTCGCTGGCGCACCAACATTCCCGCCTGGGAGCCTGATCAAAGATTTGTAGGCGAGCAAATCAAGGGTCCTTATCGCAAGTGGCATCACGAACACATTTTTGAAGAGGCGGGAGACCACACGCTGATGAAAGACATCGTCAACTACCGAGTCTGGTTAGCGCCGCTACTGCATCCCTTGGTAGTCAAACGTGACTTATTGAGAATATTCACCTACCGCCAACAACGCATTTTAGAATTGTTCTCTTAATCGCAATTCATCAAGCTGCTGATCGGCCAAATCAGTTTGAGCCGCGACTCCACAAGAACAGCTCCAAACTTCACGCGTTTTTGAGAGAGCCTCGAGATACAGTGAGACATGCTCATGTTTCACGTGAGCATGGCACCCAGGCTTTGAATCCGTAATGGAAATAGCATTGCTTCAATTCTGAGAGTTTGAAGCAGTTGGATACGACGGAATCGATTCGAGATATCTACGAAAAGATTTTCTACATTCACCAGAACCCTGCAGCTCGCGGGCTGGCACTCCGGTCAACGGCCTATCGCCGGTCAAGTGCAACGGCATACGAAAACGGAGGCAAATATCCACTATCTATTGATCGAGCCTCAGTTCCAACGTTGACGATTATGGGACCGTCTGGATTCAATCCTGATGCAATGAGACATCCTTATGCTTCGCGTGACCATGTCACCCAGCCTTCATGGATCAAGACTCGAGTCTCATGGCCCGGGTACAGAATATGGGGGGCAGATCAGCGGGCTTTCAAGCCTCAACAACAAGCTCTGAAAACTCAGGTTTGAGAACCAACAAACATCCGTCATTTCTAAAATCATGTTCGTTGAAAAGCTCTCTGATTACATCTTGTCCGATATTAAAAAACTCTTCAGGGCAATCTTCATTCTTGTTGATATTGCACAGAACCTCTCGACTCAAAATGAACTTTTTTTCAGTTCCGCTTTCACGCAAAACGAATTTGACTTCGATATTTCGACGAGTTACTACATTGTTACGATGAGCAAATGTTTTCCCAGCCTGAGTAGTGTCAAAAAATTGGGTCACACTGGCAAACATCTTTCGACCACCTACTTCAACTTCAAGAGAGTAAAGTCTTTGGTTTACCGAGCCCTGAGCAAGTTTCAAAGGACTATCACCCAACCGAGTTAGTTGAGTTTGATACGATGCCGTTGCCATAGAGTTCTCATCATAAAAGAAAATGCGAGAACTTTATATGAAATTTATTTTACATTGACAAGCTGTTCTTCGCGAAAAGCAGCCTGATCTGGTGTTAAATTTGGTAAGCAGAGTGGAATGTAATCAATGCCCGGATGCTCTTTTGCCATGCAAGAATCCAGAGCCTCATAGTTTTGTTCTCCAACAATTGGTCGCCCAGTTTCATAGCAAATCGCAACAACTTGACCTTGAAACGTAACCAAATCGTCATCAGAAATTTTTGGCGAAGCAGCAAAATGGGCAAGTGTGTTAGACATTGAATCCCTTTCGAAAACTTAAACTTTCCGGGACGATTTTAACCACTTCGAAAAACTTGTAAAGTTAAATCTTGCTTAGGCCATAATCTTAGGAAACAAAATGCAGTCACACTTGGTTGAATTCTCATTTTGAAAAATAAGGACAACAAAATGAACGAAATTCGACCCCAGTATGGTTGCGTTTGAGCTTGAATTCGAGTTGTTCCATGGTTTTGGCTACCTCTAATATCTTTCCGGATTCCGCGGAGAATGCGACCAGAAAGCCCGCGTATTTGCGCAGCTCATCAGAAGTTATCTTGGGCGGGACAGCTACCGGCCCTTCAGATTCATATAGCTCGAAGTCAGGGACCGGATCGTAACTATGACTTGTGTTATCGAAATCAAACATCTGGGGTGCACTCCTTTGCGATCAACCCACCATTTTTTTTGGTCGGCGTCAGTAGCAAAGTGAGTTCTCGAAAGCAATGGACATTTGGTAATTGAGCAATCTCAGGACCAGGTTCGCACAAATAATGACTTGCATGTGGCAGATAGCCGGATTGGCATGCGAGCGTTTTGTAATGTTTGAGAAACTACCAAAGAAATGATTAGTTAGGTCGAAATACCTAACGTTCTAATTCACCGTTTGGCTACATATTTTTTCGTTTGACCAATTGTTTGGCTTTCCCGATTTTGGGACAACCAACCGATTATTTGCCTATCTTAAAATTTGAGTTTTTTTTGACCGAATTTGCGATAAGTCGGTATGACAGCAATTCTCAGCGGATATTCAAAGCGTTTGGGGTCACCAAATATTTTCTCGGGTAAATTTGAAAAGGCATATCGCGTCTGGGTAGTCGGATGCCTTTCCGTTCAATAGTTCACGCCGTAAGCCGGCAATATTATCAATGGGTAGTTATCGTTACATCGCATCCGGTTTCTCCGGAACACTGACGATGTTGCTAAGCCATTTGAAACTCGTCTACATAGCTCACGAAGCAACACGGCTTTATAGTCTCGATCTCCGCCTTGTTCATTTGGCAACCTCTCGATAATCAAGTCCAATGCCACCTGTTCGTCGAGAATTGAGTTCAATTCGATCCAACAGTCAATTTTCGATTCAACATACCAACCGTATACGCAAAGATCGTCAACCGACACATGAAAGACAGGTGTTTCGTGGCCGTCAATTGAAAATTGGAATTGAACCAATTCTCGACCGGATTTTGGGATTCCCCGACTTGACTGAATCGAGCCCATAAATCTTTACCAGTAAATCAATCCATTTTGCGAATGGATTTCTGCGAATACACACTTGAGGCGAATATGATTCTCTTTGTTTCAATGAGAATTTTCGCATGATCAATGAAGGCTCGTCTGTATTTCTTACCGGACTTTGACCACTTTTTAAAAGTTAATCGGTTTTCTTGGTTTGGAAATTTGGACCCAACTTCCTCAAAAGACTCAAAGGGGATTTCAACCCAAACACCATAGCCATCACTTCTAATTTCTTATCGTCACCAACCAACTGCTCGGATGGTGCGACATCTATTGCAATCACGTACTTTTTCATCAGCCACACTCCTTCAAAGGTTTGACTCTAAATGAGTTAGCAAGTTCGGCAACTTTTAATTCATCTGCGGAATTCAAACAAATATACTGACTTGGAAACTCCCCTCCTCTTCCCCAGGTTACAACTATGACAACGCCGACTTTCGACTGTCCCCATTGCGGCAAATATTACTCACTCAAGCCGGAATGGCTTGGAAAACGAGTTAAATGCAATGCGTGTCAGCAAGTGTTTCGGTTCCCCGAAGCAGCTGATCCTGGCAAACAGCCAATCCCTCAATCTGCTCCGCCAGAAATGCTCGCGCCAATACAAATGAATATTGGACTTGAGCAATCACAAGAAGATCCACTCGAATCAACTGGTTCTCCAACTTCGCCCCCAGAATTTTCCCCAGCTAAATCAGAAGCAGTTTCCTCTGCCTCGCAGACAGTGCCGAATGAGCGGTCGCTAGAGGAACATCAGATTCCAGAATCGACTGGAATTCCGATCGCGAATCCGGGCATCAACATGCCCCAAATAAAGGCCAGTCCTGCTAACATTAGGGTAGAAAATTCACGGCAGCCTAACGAACCGGCTGGCTTTTTCGGAAAACTGTTCTCAATTCTGTACGGGCAATTTACACCGACACATTATCGAGGATTCCGGTTCGTTCAAGTCTTCATCAATGTAGTGATTACATTGACAATCATCGGTTGGTTTGGGTTTACAATAC
>CAZOXC010000098.1:0-8170 GCA_964583205.1 uncultured Pirellulaceae bacterium
CGAAGTGTGGGCTACGGAGATGGTTTATACAAATCAACCAATGGCGGTGCCTCGGTCAGCAAGGTAGGACTTGAGAACAGCGAGCACATTGGCAAATTTTTTTTTTCAAGCAGAAGACGGCATACGAGATTCGTGGCTGCCCAGGGTCCACTTTGGAATTCAGGTGGTGACCGAGGTCTCTACAAAACCACCGATGGCGGAAAGACCTGGGACAAAGTGCTGCACATCAGCGACGACACCGGTATCAATGAAGTCCACATGGATCCAACGAATCCAGACATCATGTATGCCTCAAGTTATCAACGACGTCGACACACCTGGGTGCTGATCGACGGCGGTCCTGAATCAACGATTTACAAAACCGTTGACGGTGGCAAAACCTGGCGGAAGGCCGACCGTGGCTTATGCGATTGTCGAAGCCCAGTCCGGTCAGAGTGGTTTCTACCGCAGTTCCAATCGCGGTGAATCCTGGCAGCGCATGAGCAGTTACGTTTCAGGCAGCCCGCAGTATTACAACGAAATCGTCGCTTGCCCTCACAAGATGGATCGCATTTACTCGCTCGATACCTACATGCAGGTCAGTGAAGATGGCGGACGCAATTTCACGGGACTGGGTGAAGCTGACAAGCACGTTGATAACCACGCGATCATTATCGATCCCACTGACGAAGATCACTTGATCATCGGTTGTGATGGTGGCGTTTATGAAACCTGGGATCGAGGAACGACTTACGACTACAAAGCCAACCTGCCACTGGCTCAGTTTTACAAAGTTGCGATCTCCAACGAAGAACCGTTTTACTATGTTTACGGCGGAACGCAGGACAACGCGACGCAGGGCGGTCCTTCGCGAACCAACAACATTCACGGCATTCGCAACAGTGATTGGTTCATCACGGTGTTCGGTGATGGATTTGATCCAGCAGTGGATCCGAACGACCCCGACACGATTTATTCACAATGGCAATACGGTGGTTTGGTTCGATTCAATCGTAAAACGGGCGAGCGCGTTGATATCAAACCGCAACCTGAAAAAGGCGGACCGGCTTTGCGCTGGAATTGGGACTCGGCTCTGTTGATCTCGCCTCATGACAGCAACCGGGTTTATTATGGCTCGCAAATTCTGTTTGCCAGTGACGACCGAGGCGACAACTGGACCGCGATTAGCGAAGACTTGTCACGCGACATCGATCGCAACAAGCTCAAAGTGATGGGTCGAATCTGGGGAGTCGATGCGGTTGCCAAGAATGCCTCGACTTCGCTCTATGGAACAATCGTTTCCGTGAGTGAATCTCCGCTGGCTGAGGGTTTGATTTACGTCGGAACGGACGACGGGATGGTTTCCATCACCGAAGACGGTGGCGAAAACTGGAAAAGCGTTGGCACGTTCGGCTCGCTGGATATTCCCGAGTTCGGATATATCAACGATATCGAAGCCGACTTGCATGACGAAAACACGGTGTATGTTGCCGTGAATAATCACAAGCGCGGCGACTTCCGGCCTTACGTTGCCAAGTCGACTGACCGAGGCGAAACCTGGGTCGACATCAGCAGTAACTTGCCTGAACGAGGCAGTGTTTATTCGCTCAAGCAGGATCACGTTAACCCGAACTTGCTGTTCTGCGGAACGGAATTCGGCTGCTTTTTCACCATCGATGGTGGAGAAAAGTGGATTCAGTTGAAAAGCGGACTGCCCACGGTTGCGATTCGCGATATCGAAATTCAAACTCGTGAAAACGATTTGGTACTGGCTTCGTTCGGTCGCGGTTTTTATATCCTGGACGACTATTCACCCTTGCGCGACCTGACGGACGAGCTTCTGGAAACCAATCACATCTTCCCAATCAAGAAGGGCAAGATGTACGCGGTAGTGGCTCCACTGGCCGTGGGAACTCGAGGCTTCCAGGGGGCGAATTTTTATACGGCTCCTAACCCGGAATACGGCGTTACGATTTCTTACCATTTGAAAGAATCGCTGAAGACCGCCAGCAGCGAACGGAAAAAGAAAGACGCCGCAGCCAAACGAGCGGGTCGAGATGTGCCCTATCCAAGCTGGGAAGATCTCAAAGCGGAGGACCGTGAAGTGGCTCCTCGAGTCTGGTTGACGATCCGTGACTCGGCTGGCGAAGTGGTGGCTCGAATGAACGGCAGCACCTCGAAAGGAATGCACCGCACTCAATGGGATTTCCGCCACGATGGTTTCGGGCGCGGTGGTGGACCCCTGGCTGTTCCGGGAACTTACACCGTTGATATTCAACAAATGGTGGATGGCGAGGTTGCCGAACTGGTGGCTGCGACCGAATTTGAAATTGAACCTTTGACTTTCGGCAGCACGGCTGAACCGGATCGCGAGGCGATTCTGGAGTTTGTGAAACAAGCTTCCGAGTTGGCTCAGGCTGTGAACGCCGCGACATCGGTTGCTTCTGAAACCGAAGATCAAATCTCTGCGATCAAGGACGTTGTGCAAAGCTCAACCAAACTTGATCCTGCCATGATCAACGAAGTGCGGGAAATCGAGTTCCGTTTGATGGACGTGATGGAGAAATTCCGTGGCGATCCAACCAAGTCTCGTCGCAATGAATCGGCCTATCCTGGTTTGAGCAGCCGAATTCGCACGATGATGTTTGGAGCCATGGGTTCAACCGAGGGACCAACTGGAACGCACAAGCGTCAATACGATATTGCCGGTGAGGAATTCCAGGAAGCAATTGGTGACTTGCGACAAATCGTAGAAGTTGACTTGCCAGCGCTGAATGCGAAGCTGGATGAAGCGGGCGAGCCCTGGACGCCTGGTCGGAAAATACCCGATTGGCAAAACTAACGACCGCTTGGTGAAGACCAACTGGTTTGACTAAACTTGAATGCTGCCTTGAATCTTCGAGGCAGCATTTTTTTGTGCGTTGGTTGGTTGAAATCTAGATGTCCGAAAATCCAAAACTAAAACTCGGAGTTGCCGGAGCGACTGGTGCAGTGGGTCGGATCGTCTGCGAGAAGCTTGATCAGTCGCCGATCATCGCCGAAAAACCGATCGACATTCGCTTGTTGGCCTCGAGCAGATCAGTGGGCCAGCAAATTGATGTCATGGGCAAACCGCGAACTGTGCAAGAGCTGGGGCTCAAGTCGGTCGCCGATCTGGATCTATTGATCGCCAGCCTGCCCGATGATATCTCGCTGGAGGTTGGTCAATGGTGTCGCAACTGCGGTACGATCATGATCGATGAAAGCGCGGCGCATCGAATGAACGACGATGTTCCGCTGGTGATCCCGGAGGTGAATCCGCAAGCACTTGATGGTCACCAGGGCCTGATCGCCAGTCCCAACTGCAGCACCATTCAAATGGTGATGTGCTTGAAGCCTTTACAGAGCTTGGCTGGTATTTCTCGAGTGATTGTCAGTACTTACCAGGCAGCAAATGGCGCTGGAAGCGCCGCCGAAAACGAATTGCTTGAGGGTTCTCGGGCGAAACTGGCAGGAAAATCAGATTTCCAACCCAATGTGTTCGAGCGGAACCTGGCTTTCAACGTGATTCCGAAAATCGGCCGCTTACTGGAAGGCGGCAGCACCAGCGAAGAAACGAAAATGAAACTGGAAACTCGTAAAATCCTGGGGGATGACGACATAGATGTTTTTGCGACTTGTGTTCGAGTTCCTGTGGTTTGCGGACACAGCGAGTCGGTTTTGGTTGCTTGTCGCAACCCGGTTACCGTTGCGGAAATCATTCAAGAGTTTCGGCAAACACCCGGTATCAAAGTCGTCGATGATTCGAAACTTGCGACACCCGCAGACTGTGTGGGTGATGACGATGTACTGGTTGGGAGAATTCGCCAGGTGTCGGAAAACGAAGTTGTCTTCTGGTGTGTCAGCGACAATCTTCGTAAGGGGGCGGCGACGAATGCCGTGCAAATTGCCGAGCTGTTGCTTGCTCAATGATGCGGAAGATGTCATATAAATTTTTGACTTGACAAAATAATCTCGACAAGACAAACTCGGAACCAGTGCGAGAAATCGCCGACAATTTATTTTGCATCAAGAGTCCCGGTCAAACCTTGAACCGGGCGGCAACCGAGCATTTTTCTGAATTATGCCGCGGTGCCGAGGTCAGTTCGAATATTTATATTCGAGAACGATGCGGTCGAAACTGTTCCAGTTTTTCGACAAAACGAGCAAACTACGTGATGTTTGCCTTCTGACCTGTCTTGATGTCGTTTACCCCTGTTTGTTGGAGCAGCGACATGACGAAGAAAACTTTTTCCCGAACAACTCAGGCTGTGTTACACCGTGACGATGGTCCGTTGGCGGGTTCAATCTGCCAATCGACGACTTTCGTCCAGAACGAGCTGGGGAGTTCTCCCGAGTTTGCCTATTCGCGAGTGGCGAACCCCACTGTGCAGCAACTTGAAAAGAAACTCGGCGACCTGGAAAACGCGCCGCCCGCTGTTTGTTTCTCAACGGGCCTGGCCGCAGAAACCGCTCTATTTTTGACTCTGCTCAAAACGGGCGATCATGTCGTTTTGGGTCGAGCCGTTTACGGCGGGACCACGCGATTGTTCAACGAAATCCTGGCCGATCTTGGCATCAAGGTTACGATCGTGGACTCGACCAATGCACTTGATATGCAGGAGGCGATTACTGATCGAACCAGGCTGATCTTTGTCGAGACGCCCGCCAATCCGACCTTGGAAATTTCCGACATCCGGGCCTTGGCAAAAATCGCAGAGAAGCTGGAGATCACCCTGGCGGTTGACAACACTTTTCTGACTTCGATTCTGCAACAGCCACTGGAACTGGGCGCGGACATTTGTGTTTACTCGACAACCAAACATATCGAGGGCCATTCCACGGCACTTGGTGGCGCAGTTGTCAGTCGCGACGAGGAATTTCTGGCGAGGCTGCAACGAATTCGCAAGAGTACGGGCGCGATCCAAACGCCCCACAACGCCTGGCTGACTTTGCGCGGCTTGAAGACATTGCCACTTCGGCTTCTGCGACACAGTCAGTCGGCACAAGCGGTCGCTGAATGGCTGGCGCAACATTCACAAGTTGTTCAGGTCAACTACCCTGGCCTGCCCGGCAGTCGACAACATGAACTCGCTCTGCAGCAACACGAAGAACTTGCTGGACAAGTCCGACATGGCGGAGTGTTGTCGTTCGAATTGGCGGGAGGGTACGATCGAGCGGTCAAGTTTACTCGCCACTTGCAGCTTTGTAATCTGGTCGAACACGTCGGCGGTTTGGAGTCATTGTTGACCCACCCGGCCTCGATGACGCACGCCGACGTTTCTCGCGAGCAGCTCAATCATGTGGGTGTCAGTGAGAGCTTGTTGCGACTGTCGGTGGGTTTGGAAGATGTGGCCGACATCATTCATGACCTGGAAGTTGCTATTTCAAATTCGGCCCACGGTACAATCGAGAGTGTGGATCAGGAGGCAGGATTATGTACTCAGGCAAGCTAATCGTATTAAAGTTTGGCGGGTCGGTGCTGCGCTCCAGGGACGAACAGTTCATCGCGGCGCAGGAAATCTACCGCTGGTACAGTGACGGCTACCGGGTCATCGCGGTGGTTTCAGCTCTGTTTGGCGAGACGGATCGCCGCCTTCAGAAAATTCGTTCGATCGGGGATGAAGTATCCGAGAACAATGTTGCGAAACTGGTGGCTTGCGGAGAACGTGAATCGGCGGCCGAGCTGGGATTGATTCTCGATGAGTGCGGCCTACCGAACTCGGTCCTTTTCGAAAGCGAAATCGGGCTGCACACCGACGGCAGCGCACTCGACGCCAGGCCGGTTGAGCTGGATGCCCAGTTGCTCAAGTCTCAACTGGATCAAACACCGGTGGTTGTGGTGCCGGGTTTTATTGGAATTGATCCAAGTGGTTCGACGACATTGCTGGGCCGGGGCGGGTCGGATTTGACCGCCCTGTTTGTGGCGGCGGCCACGAATGCGGATCGGTGTCGGTTGGTCCAAGATGTTGCCGGGCTATACGAGTTCGATCCGAATGCTGGTCAGCAATATCAGCCTCGGCGGTTCAGATCATTGTCCTGGGAGCACGCCCAGCAACTCGATGAGTGCATACTGCAGCCCAAGGCGGTGCGTTTTGCTCAGCAGAATCAAATTGAATTTGAAGTGGCTCGACCATTGGGTGACCAATTTACTCGCGTTGGCCCGTTCCCCGTTCGTTATTTTCGGCGATCGGTCGAGCAGGCGGTCAAGCTGCGAGTTGGCATCATCGGTCTGGGTACTGCAGGACTGGGAGTCGCTCGACAACTCAACCGTCTGAACCAGTTCGTTGACATCGTTTCGATTGGAGTCAAAAACATTGCCCGCCATCGCGGTAATGAATTCGATCACCTGTTAACCGACGACTGGCGCGAAGTTGTCAATTCCGACTGCGACTTGATTGTTGAGCTGGTTGGGGGAACCGACGTTGCCTTGGAGATAGTCCTGACTAGCCTGGAGCTGGGCAAGCATGTCGTAACGGCGAACAAGGCCTTGGTTGCCGGTTATGAAAAGCAGTTGGTTCAGGCTCTGGCCACTTCGGGCAGGCAGCTGTTTTATTCAGCCGCGGTGGGCGGCGCAGTGCCGATGTTGGAAATGGTTCGCTGGCTGTCGCAGCGTCACGAGATCGTTGAATTACAGGGTGTGTTGAATGGCACGACCAACTTTGTGCTTGGTCAATTGGCGTCCGGTCAAAGTTTGCAGGAAGCAGTTGCACTTGCTCAACAAAAAGGACTGGCCGAAGGAGATTCGGCTCGTGACCTGGATGGGATCGACGCGCTCGAGAAGCTGGTTCTACTTTCCCGCGCCGCTGGCTTGCCTGTGGCTGCGGCTGATGTGGAGCGAGAGTCGTTGGCTGGCTTTCTGGATGAACAGACAGACCCAATCGTTTCCAACGGGGTTCGTCAGGTTGCAACGCTGAGTCAAGACAATCAGATTCCGAAAGGAAGGATCGAATTACAGAATGTGAGCATTCGATCATTTGCGCATAGCGTGAAAGGTCGCCAAAACGGGCTGCTGGTAAGAACGTCACAAAGTAACGATCTTGTCATTGTTGGCGATGGGGCGGGTCGATGGCCTACGACCATATCCGTAGTTGCGGATTTGTTGAGAATTGGACGCTGTGCCGAATTTCGCAGGAAAACCCATCGCGAAAATGCCGAAAAACAAAGGATAACCGTACGGTAACGGGATTTGTCTTGACACCCAAATGCCGTGAACTCATGCTGACGTTATTCGTCTCCGCCCCTGACGCGGAATTTCCCCGATGAGCTAGACCTATAGGAGGCCGCGAGTGCTCAAATACACTTTGACAGCGCTTCTGGGATGTTTGTTGTTGGTACCGACAACATTCGCTCAAGAAGAAGAATTACCCCCTGATGAAATGTACGACAAGATCGAACAGGAATCTCAGGATCTGATGACGGCTTTCCAACAGAAGGCCATGGAAGTACAGCAAGAGGTCGCCAAAGAGGGTGGCGGCCAGGACGCCATGATGAAAGCCATGTTGGGTCTGCAAACCGAATTGCAGGAAGACCTTGGCAAAATCACCGGCAAGATGCTGGAGGTCGCCAGGCAAGTTGAAGCCGACCCCGAAACCAGCTTTCGAGCAATTGAGTTCATACTGATTCGTTCCGAAGAAGAGGCCTGTCGCACTCGAGCGACCGACATCCTGATGGAGCACCATCTGGAGAACGATAAACTGCAGGACTTGATCACCAATGTGACTCAAGGCGGCATGCCCAGCAAAGGCACTCAGGTTCTGCTGGAATCTGTTATCGCCAAATCCGACAGCCGGGAAACCAAAGCGGCAACTTCGCTGGCGCTGGCCGGATACTACGAGAGTCTGGGCGAAATGATTCCGATGATCCTGGAACAGGAAGAACAAATTGCTTCTGTGTATCCAGAGATGCTTGAATACGCCAAATCGATGAAAGACAAAATTGGTGAAGACGCATACCTGGCTCAACTGAAATCTATTGCAGAAGAGTATGGCGATGTCGAGCACGACGGCGAATTGATTTCAGATACAATCGGATCGAAAATCAAAATGTTGGAAACTCGAGCCAATGTAGCGGTTGGCAAAGTGGCTCCCGATATTGAAGGTCCCGATATCGATGACGTTGAATTCAAGCTCAGCGATTATCGCGGCAAAGTTGTGATGCTGGATTTCTGGGG
>CAZOXC010000099.1:0-8165 GCA_964583205.1 uncultured Pirellulaceae bacterium
TGACTTCGATCTCGCATGTTTTCTATTATCCCGAAACAAAAGATATCGTCATCGCTGGTCCTGCTGAAGGTTTTTATCAGAACCTGGCCGGACGAATCGTCGGTATCGATTCAGGCAAACCAGTTTTGACCCTGGAAGATTTCTGCGTTGCTTTGCGAGCCTATCCGGCTGCCGGCGACAAGACCAGAGTCATCGCTTGCTCAATTGATCCAACCAAAGAAGGTAACGCTCGTCTGCAGGAAGCTTATCGTTCGATCGCTGGTCGTTTCCAACCTGGTGACGAAGCCGACGTTGTGGCAACCTTCAAAGAAGCACTTGGCATGCAGAACATTACGATCCAGGGTGTTTCACCCAAGACTCGTTTTGCACAAGTTCTGGTTGAAGCTGACTACCGCATGAAACTGATTGGAATCGGTCTGGAACAACCAGCAGTCAAGTTCAAGAGCTTTGCTGAAACCGTTAATCCTCGCAGTGGTGCCGGAAACCAGATGCAACGCTGGTATTTTGTACCTGACTACGAAACGATCAAAGTCAGTGAAGATGAACTGGCGATGGAATTGATCGGCCAAGGCGCCAAACTGGTTGGGGCTGACGAGCGAGTGAACAAAGACGGTACTCGCGTTCGCACAACTGCACAAAACCGAGCCAGCAAAGGCTTCACAGTTAACTTCACCAAGAAGTTTTCAAAGATGGCCGAGCGAACTCCGATTTTTGCTGAATTGAAAAACATGATTGATCTGTCAATCGTCGCTGCCTACATCCAGGAAATGGATTACTACGGCCAATCCGGATGGGAAGCCGATGTGTTTGGCGATGAGTCACTGATCAAAACTGAAGTTTACAATGAACCCAAACAAGTTGACGCGGCCATCAACGCGATCTGGAAGAACGGCTTGTTCATGACCCCAATCGGTGGTGGTGTGAACATTCAGCCTCGCCAGGCGTTGACCATCGATCACATGAAGTACGATGAGAAAGGCACAGTCGAGCAAGTCCGCAACGAAGTGGAAATCGACAAAGTCGGCGCCGATCAATGGTGGTGGGACTAACTCGGACACGAATCAAGTCCGCCAATGCAAACAAACCCGGTGAGCGATCACCGGGTTTTTTTATGCGCTATGTCGAGTCGCCGAAAATGCAGGACACCATCGACTTCGTCCACCAACTTCATGCCGGCGAACTTGGCAATTCTGGCAGACGATTGATTTCCAACTTTCACCTCTGCCCGAATCGGCTCGTCGATGGTGGACGCCATTTCCAGGACCATGGTTTTCGCCACACCTCGGCCTCTTGCATCAGGTGCCACGATCCAGGAAAGCTCCCACACACCCGACGAGTAATCCGCTCGGACAGTTCCAACCGGCACTCCGTTTTCCTCGGCTACCAATAGACGCCGTCGCGGATTTTCGAGCGATCCTGCCAGCCATTCCATGTGGGTCTGCAACAGAACTTCATCAGTATTGTGCGAAGCTTTTCTGGTTTCCGGATCATTCCGCCAGGCAAACAGGCAATCGGCATCCTGCATTGTGGCTGGGCGAAGTTGTAGTTTCGTTACCATCCGGGAGCGTCTCATGAAGTGTTGATTCAGCACATCGATAGTTTAATTCACGCCGGATCAGGAGATAACAGTGCTTTATGTGTGGCTTGGGTGGTGAGTGGCATTTCCTTGCCGAATTGTGATAGCACTCCTGCCATCTTTGCCAGTATCATTTAATTTCTCTGAACCAATTTTCATTTCGCTCGTAACACCCGTTGGAACATGACGGCAGAAAAATCGATTGCTATCGTTTTGCGGGTCGTTGATTTCAGCGAGACCAGTGCCGTAGTCACCATGATGACTCGGGATTTTGGCAAGATCACAGCATTGGCCAAGGGAGCTCGACGACCCAAGGGTCCCTTCGAGGCTGCTCTTGACGTGCTATCGATCTGTCGCGTAGTTTTCCTCCGCAAATCCGGGGACTCCCTGCATTTGTTAACGGAAGCAAAACTTGAACGACGTTTTCGGACGGCCTCAACTGATTTAAGTCGGTTGTACGCTGCCTATTATGTTGCCGAGTTATTGAACAAACTCACCGACGACCTCGATCTCCATATTGAACTTTTCGATTTGGCCGAGGACACCCTGACCCGGTTGGATCAAGATCATTCATCGGAAGACGGATTGTCGGAGCGGTTGTTGTTGCGTTTTCAATTGCGAAGTCTGGATCTGCTGGGCCATATGCCTTCATTCGATCAATGTGTTGAATGTGGCAAACCGGCCGCAACAGAAAATGAATCTGGCAAGCGAATCCCGTTTGGCCTGGATTCCGGTGGTGTGTTTTGCACGCGATGCCGGGTCGGCAAGCGGTTCATTGTCAGCTTGAGTCGGGATGCGGCTACTGTGTTGACGCAGTATTCGAACCCTGACGATAACTGGTCTGAAAACCTGAAATCGAATCCACCGATGGGCGAGATGCGAGGATTGATTGACCAGTACTTGACTTACTTATTGGGAAAAAAGCCACGCATGGTCGAATTCCTGCAGGGCAAGCAAAGCTTTCGAAAGTCTGTTCGATAGCCGAGCAGATTGAACTTACAATAAAACAAAACAAGGACGTTTTGTATGAATCAGACGGTCGGCAACAAGCACAAATGCTTGATCGTATTTGCATTGATCATTTGCATCGGCTCCATTGGCTGCTCCTCTTTTCAGGGTGCAGGCGAAGGACTCAGCAAGTTTCTGGGCACTAACCAAACGGGTCCAACCAACCAGGCCTATTCCGACTACGAAGGCGGTGCCGCCAGTGGCGGTTCCGGTGGTGGAGGCGGCGGCTCAGGCTCTCGCGGTGCGGAAGCTGGTTACGACGAATTTGAATTCGGCGACAACAATCCGAATCGCATGGTACTTCATGATCTGAATATCCGTGACCTGTCGACCACTTTCCGAGCTCGCACCAACGGGCAGGATCAAGCAAAGGCAGAACAGTTGTTTCGCGAAGGCCATCGCCTGTACGACGAAGCGGTCGCTGCCTGGGAACAGGATCAAGAGAGCCCCGGTGTTCGCGATCAGTTTCTTGCAGCGGCACAGAATTTTCGACTGGCGGCGTCAGCCTGGAAAGATTCGGCCATCGAACAGGACTCGTTGTTCATGCTGGGTGAGTCACGATTCTTCGCGCATCACTATGTGCAGGCCAATCGAGCCTACGAACAGTTGATCGCTCGTTATTCCGGAACCAAACACATGGATCTGGTGCAAAGACGACGATTCAAGATTGCCGATTACTGGCTGAAGTTGTCGGAAAACAAACCACCGCTGGGGCTGAACATCAAATTCAACGATGAGAAACGACCCTCAACCGACGTCGCCGGAGCGGCACGACGAATTCTACACAAAATCCGACTCGACGATCCCACTGGAAAACTCGCTGACGACGCGACCATGCGATTGGCGGGTGCCTATATTGATGCCGGCAAGTACGCAGATGCTGCGGACACCTACGAGGACTTGCGACGCACCTATCCAGGAAGCGAGCACCAGTTCGACGCTCACTTCTTCGAGTTAAAAGCAAGGCAGGCCTGCTATCGCGGTGCCGAATACGACGGTACCCATTTACGCAAAGCGGACCAGCTTTTGAAACAGATGGTGACCCAGTTCCCGACCCAGGTTCAGGAGCACCGCGAATACCTGGAACAAGAGGCCGGCAACATCCGAAACTTGATGGCCGAGCGTGATTATGTGATTGGAAAGTACTATGAAGACCAGGGTGAAAACCGCGCTGCCAGTTACTACTACGCCAAAGTGACCGATGGTTTCGACGGAACCCAGTTCGCTTCCGAAGCACAATCTCGAATCGCCAGCTTGACTGATGCTCCGGAAGAACCTGTCCAGCGAGCAGCCTGGTTGGTCGGCCTGTTTCCTGAACCTCGCTCTACCAAACCATTGATCCCGGCTGGCACCGGAACTGTCTATCGTTAGGACTCGATAACCATCGTGAAACGATCTCGATACAATTCGATTTTTACCCGATTGATGCCGGGAATTCTGGCAATCGTGATTTCGCTGAGCAGCGGCTGCAAAGCATATCAGGTTGGTACGCAAAATTTTTATCGCCAGGACGTTCGCACTGTTCACATACCGATTGTCGAGTCCGGTTCGCAGCGCAGGTTTCTGGGCCAGCGAATGACCGAGGCACTTGCCAAAGAAGTCACCGACGAAACCCCCTATCAACTGGCGAATTCTGCTGTTGCCGACAGCGTTTTGCGCGTTCGAATTGTCAGGGACCAAAAACGGGTGGCTGGCGAAAACAGCCTGGACGAAGCACGCGACATCGCCATCAACTGGTTCGTGGAAGCCACCTGGACCGACCGCGTGGGAACTCCCTTGATGGAACGCCAACTGGTCAAAATCAATCGGGATGTTAACTTCGTACCTGAGGGCGGACAGTCCATGACGACCGCCCAACAGGAACTGATCGATCGCATTGCTCGACAAGTCGTCGACCAGATGGAATTGCCCTGGTAATCAGTTTCCAGGCTCCATTCGAAATCGGTTCGTGAGTTTCAAGTTCTTAATTCGAGGAACTGATCGTGCGGCTCAATGGCACATTCATTGACGATACCTATGCCGAAGCTTTTGGCATGCGCTATTGTCGTGTGATCATTACGGCTGGCGATTCTTACTGGCTGGAACAGGCCTGTCAGGCATTTTGCGGCTATGGGACTTCAGTGATCGCGTGCGATGCCGAAGTTGGCACCGAGTCCTCGATCGATTCCAGTCAATCTCCCGACGGGCGTTGCTCAACCAGCGTTCTGGCTTTTGCCTTCAACCCGGATGCACTTGCTCAAGCCATGATGAATCGAGTGGGACAGTGCTTGATGACCTGCCCAACTGTCGCAGCCTACAATGGAATGCCGGAAGCCGAAAAACAAATTCCACTGGGCGAAAAACTGAGATATTTTGGTGATGGCTTTCAAAAAAGCAAATTGCTGGGCCAGCAGCGCTATTGGCGGATCCCCGTGATGGAAGGTGAATTCCTGGTCAGCGAAACTTTGGGAGTGGCCAAGGGCGTGGCAGGTGGGAATTTTATTCTGCAAGCTGCCGAACTGGATGTCGCACTGGCGGCCGCTCGTGATGCAGTCGATGCCATCAGCAATTGTGCGAACGTGATTACACCTTTTCCCGGTGGCGTTGTCCGCAGCGGCAGCAAAGTTGGCTCCCGCTATCCCAAACTGGTTGCCTCGACTAATCACGAATTCTGTCCAACACTGAAAGCTCGCGTGGAAAGCAAACTGGCCGAAGGTTCCAATTACGCCTACGAGATCGTGATTGACGGCACCTCTGCCGATACAGTGGCAGCCGCAATGCGCGCCGGAATTCAAGCGGCTATCGAACATGATTTGCTGGCGATCAGCGCCGGAAACTATGGCGGAAATCTGGGCAAGCACCATCTGGCGTTGCGGGAAATTCTGGCCTAGTTTTTCCTCTGCGATTTCGAGTCAACAGTTTCCTGCCGCGATTTCGCCTCGACGATTGGCAACATTCTCTCAATAATCTTGAGACGGCAGCCTGTTGTACTGCTGCCATTTTCACGGTCAACTGAGCTGAATTCAGCGCCGAAAACACAGCACCGCCGACTTAAAAGAACCGTCACAACGTATGAACGATAAGAGATTTTCGCCGAGTCGAGGGTTCATTGTTGCCTTCATCTCCTTGATTGCACTCGCCGTAACAGGGGCAATCAGCCTCGGTGCCAGCGGTTCAACCGCTGCCATGGTCGCCTTTCTGTTGGCTCAAGTCGTCGTGATTTCGATTGTGATCTGGCAAGCTTGCGATCCTTTCGCCGACGCCGCACAGTACATCGGAATGAAATTCAATATCCCCGGCAGTGTGCGAGGCGCGACTCTGGATGCGATCGCCAGCAGTATGCCCGAGTTATTCAGTGGAATCTTTTTCGTCGTGGTGGCGATCATCTCGGTTCAAGACGCCCAAGAATTAGCGACCGAAAGCAGCGAAGGCTTCGGGGCCGTGGTAGCGACTTGTGCCGGCAGTGCGGTTTACAACATGATCCTGATCCCGGCAGCCTGCGCACTGGTGATTGCTCGAGCGCGAAAATCGCAACCCACAATTGAGATCGCCCCCAATGTGATTACTCGTGATGGAATGTGGTTCCTGATCTGTGAAGTGATCTTGATTGTGTTCCTGTTTCAGAATTCTGTAACCTGGTGGATGGCGGTTGTCTTTATCGGCATTTACTTCATGTACATTGCCTGGCTGTACATGGACACCAGAAGTTTTCGGCGAGCCCTATCAGGGGTCAGCGAACAAATTCAAGGATTTACGGGTGACATCACAACCGATCTGGTCACAGAAAAGTTCAAGCAAGCCAACCTGCCTTACAACAAGGCTCGAATTATCGAAGTCCGCAACCGGTTGATCGATCAGCGAGCCGGCGACGAAGAAGAGGAAGAAACACTTGAAGAAGCCGAGTTCCTGTTCGGTTTGGGTCGAGTGAAACTTGGACCCGTCAGTAGCTGGATGGTGATTCTGGTTTCAACGCTGGTGGCGGCCGCCAGTTGCTACTGGTTAGTTGAAGTCACGTATTCCTTCTCTAAAGTACTGGAGATTCCGATCTTTTTTGTGGCGGTGATTATCGCGGCCGCGGCTTCCAGCGTACCGGATACATTTTTGTCGGTCGGCGCGGCGCTGCGTGGTGATGATGACGGTGCTGTGGCCAATGCTTTTGGTTCCAACATCTTTGACATTTGCATCTGCCTCTCCATTCCCTTGCTGGTAGCGTCTTACTTGAACGGCTGGGGACCTGTGGCCCTGGTCCAAGAAGATGGCGAGCCCTTGCCAGGCCTGGTCGGCATGCGAATTCTATTGGCGGTATTCACGATGGTGACCTTGCTGATCATGTGGCACAACTTGCAACTCACCAAGCGCAAGGCCTGGATACTGGTGGGACTCTATGCGTTGTTCGTGCTGTATGCCGTGCTGGGCTCGATGGGATATTCGCTGGACCAGATTATGAATTGACGAAGCCAGTCAATCCATCGATCTACAAGCGGATGCAAATTCTGCGATCATTCAATAATTCGCAACCGCAAACTCTCGCCAGCTTGCCCCTTCACGACAACAGGAACTTGGGTTTATCGGGCAACCGAAAATCACGTTCAACCTCCATAAGTGTGTATACCAAATCACATTTTCGCCAATTACAATTAAGCCGGATCAGCGAAGGCAACCCGTCTTTGCTTGGGTGGAAATTCAGTGGCGGAGATAGTAATGGCGAATGCAGGTTTGCGCCAGAAGTTGCGATACAAGTTTGACAATTTCATGGCTCGCGGCGGTAGCTCGATTTTCATCGCATTGATGGTGATGTTTCTGACGTCGTTGGCGTTTGTTGGTACCTTGCGAGGAATCGTTTATTGGCTTTCTCCGGAGCAGGCGGCTGAGCGGGACAACGGCAGTTTTCTCCACCAGCTTTATCAGACATTCAATCACTTGAGTGACCCGGGAACGATGGCCTATGACATCGATTCGAGTATCTGGTTGAAGCTGACGGCGATTGTGGCTGGTGCGATCGGCATCGTGATTCTTTCTTCGTTAATTGCGTTTATCACGACCGAGCTTGATCAACGTATCAATCAATTGAAAAAAGGTCACTCCAAAGTAGTCGAAGACGGTCACTCGCTGATTCTGGGCTGGAATGATCGAGTCATCGAGGTGCTTCGCGAGTTGGCCATTGCGAATGAAAGTGAAGAAGATGCCTGCGTGGTCATCCTGTCCGAAAAGGACAAAGAGTTCATGGACGACTATCTCAGCGTCAACTTTCCGAAAAAGAAGCGTGGCAATACACGAATTGTGACTCGAAGCGGCAGTGTTTCCAGCTTGATCAACCTGGACATTGTTTCGGTCAACGACTCTTCCTCGGTAATCGTATTGGCGGCTTGCGGACAAAGTGCCAGTTACGCCGAAAAATCGGCCAGCGATATTTCGATCATCAAAACTGTGTTGGCGCTGGTTGCTTCGTGGGAAGACAATGACGAATTGCATGCCGTGGCAGAAGTTTTTGATTGCAAGAACCGGTTGATCGTGGAAAAGATTTCACCGGGACGGGTTGTTACCGTGGACACCGACGAAATTCTGGCAAAGATCCTCGTGCAAACCTCGCGCAGTGTAGGTT
>CAZOXC010000100.1:0-8162 GCA_964583205.1 uncultured Pirellulaceae bacterium
ATCGTGATCGCCATCGCCAACCCGCGACTTTTAAAACTGCCGGTCGGCAACTGCGACTCATCCTTTACCCACAAATCCTGCAAGCCAAGTTCCTTCCCTAGCTCCGGCGTCGGCAGAATTGGACTCATGCCTTCACCCAACGACACCGGCGCAATTTCGTCACCCACCGGTAACAATTCCCGATAACGGAACATGTCGGGAGCTCGATTGACCAAGTCCGATTTTTTCATCGCTGCCTTGACCGCGTCCAAATCATAACGAACCCAAATCGGACGATCGTTGTGCAAAGTTTGAACGGAATTATGATCGAGGCGAGCGCCGTCAATTGCGCCTTCAAGGTGACTTACGTATCGCATTGGTTTTAAATATTCTTGGTCAGAATGACAGGATTAACAGGATGACAGTTGGCAACAAGGACTTTCAAATCCCGGCTGCTCAACACCGCTCAATATCACACGGATCAACATCACAGTGTTCGGAAGCCACCCAGTTTATCCGCTAATCCTGTCCACTCAATTGCACTACTTGCGAAAGTCGGATCAGGATCAAATACTGTTGCCATGTCCAAGCTCTATTTTTATTACTCAGCTATGAACGCCGGTAAGAGCACAACGCTGCTGCAATCGGCTCACAATTATCAGGAACGTGGGATGAATACGTTGCTATTCATTCCTACAGTGGATGACCGAGACGGCGTCGGCACCATTTCTTCGCGAATCGGGTTGAGCCATCGAGCGATTGCATTTGACTTCGAATTTGACTTGTTCAAACATGTGCGAGACAAAGTCAAAGAGACGCCCATTCATTGCGTGCTGGTCGACGAGGCCCAGTTCCTGACGCCGAAACAAGTATTGCAGCTAACGATTGTTTGCGACCGCCTGAAGATCCCCGTGCTGTGCTACGGAATTCGCACCGATTTCCGAGGCGAGCCCTTTGAAGGCAGCAAGTACCTGTTGGCCTGGGCAGAAGAAATTGCCGAGATCAAAACGATTTGCCACAGCGGCAAAAAGGCCACCATGAACGCTCGTCTGGACGCCGATGGTAATCGAGTGACCGAGGGCGAACAGATCGATGTGGGCCACCATTATCTGGCAATGAGCCGACAGGAATTTGACTTGCCATCTGCCACCGCGATCGAATATCAGATTCCCGATCAGGATTAAAGCAAGGTATTCCCGGCAATGCAATTCTGCAGTTTGGCTTGCTCTAGTCCAACTGCTGATCGTAGGGACCGGCACTCAAGTTGTGGATGTCTCTTCGAGTCTTGATAGAATCGTCTCGAATAAAATGTCCGGCGTTGTTGTAGGCATCGATTTCCGCATTAGTGCTCCAATCGCTCTCGGCCAATTGAATTCCAAACGAATTCAGAATTTCACCGGAAGTGTAGGCGAAGTTCATCAGGGCCAGGTTGTAGTCGGTCACAGATCGATGGAAGGCAGATTCACTTTGTGCAGCCTGCTGTTGAGTGTTGAGCAGGAAGAAGATATCGTCTTCCCCTTCTTCAGCTCGCAATCGTTTGGGCTCCAGTTCATCCACGATCGCCTGGAAGGTATTGAAGTTGGAAGAGATGTTGGCATAACTGCGATCAACTTCCGTGTATGCCGCTGACAAGTCCATCACGATTTGCCGCTGTTGTTCACGCAGCAAAGCTTTTTCGCGAAACAGGGCCAGAGTTGCATTGCGAATCGCCAGATGACCGGTGCGGTTACCGATGGCTCCGTTCAATTCAAAGCCCACCGAC
Organism: uncultured Pirellulaceae bacterium; assembly: GCA_964583205.1. Lineage (GTDB taxonomy): Bacteria > Planctomycetota > Planctomycetia > Pirellulales > Pirellulaceae > CALMEE01. The sequence goes on from CAZOXC010000100.1 coordinate 1,742, forward strand.
CATTCGTCCAATTCACCGGAAAACAAAGTGTCGATGGCACTTCCACTGGGAGCACTTCGACTGCCCACCAGGTTATCACCAAAACCTCGAGCACCGTATTGGCCCACCAGATCCAGCCGCCATTTATTCAATTGCTTGGCAGCATTCAATTCCAGCTCACGTTGCTTGACGTTCCATTTTTGGCGTCGCAACTCGACTCGACGCTCCAGCGTATTCAACTGAGCTTGCTCCCAATCGTAAATGACGGGCGCTTTGACGGGATCAGTAATCGGTTGAATCAATTCGCCATCGTAACTGTTCATTCCGGTCAAGCGTCGCAAGTTTCGTTCGGCACCGAACACACCGGGCAAGCCACCGCTGCCAACGAGTGCATTTTGAACTTGAGTTTCGAAATTGAAATAGACTTGTCGAGCCTGAGCTTCGTCATCAGGTCGACCTTCGCCACCTTCAACCAGGATTTTTCGTTTTTGCCAGGTTGCTTGAGCAACTTCGCGGCCTCGTTTTTTGGCATCCAGATCTCGGTAGGCAAAATACAGTTCCCAATAAGCCTGCTCGACATCGCGAATCAAATCGCGGATCGCCGATTCAAAATCGGCCAGTGCAATATCGCCTCTGATTCGAGCGATCAGGACACCATTGTATTGACCGGGCGCGGCATTCGGGCCGGCAATTCGGTTCACCGCTGTCCCGAATCCTCGCAGCAAAGGCTGGCGAGCTTCAACGATGTTCACCGTGTCCCAGGTACTTGCGAACAAGTTCGCGGGCGAGTTGTTTCGGTTGTAATCGGTGCGACTGATCAAGGCCAGGCGAGTACCGGCGGCTGTTGTTTTCGATAACTGGGCATTGAAGTTACCGCTGTGCGTATCCAGGGTAGCGGCACCGCCACCAATAAACAGGTTGTTAAAAGCACGCTCACTGAAACCCCATGTCGAAGCGACCGACGCCTGTGCATCAAACGCGCTGAGAGCAGCTTCCACACCCAAAGTCGGACTGGTGGCTTGCAATGCCGGATCGTAAATCGTGGCTGTTCCCTGTGGACCCGAGATGACTCGTCCACCGATCTTGTTGAGCACTTTGGAGTTCTGCAGCGTCAACATCACGGCTTCTTCAAGAGTCATTGGCCGAGACGCCAAACTGTGATAGTTGCTGATCGTTGGCGGTGCGCCAGACATGAACTCGTGCGCCACTTCGCAATTCTGATCACATAAAGCCGGCACCTCGATTCGTTGATACTGGAGCTGGCAGGGAATTGCCTCCGGATCAAACTCGACCTTTGGTGTGGAGCGACAGCCAATCGCCAGTGCGCTGATCGCGAAAAACATGACCAGGCAGTAAAGTCTGGCAGCAGTGCATCGAATTTCGGAATTCCAGAATCGGAAATGAATCATTGAATTGCATTCCAACGGGTGATTAAAGGCGCAGCGTTATCGCCGGAAAACGCCGTACGTTTGGAATTATCGGAACCGCCGTTACGATCCCTCCAAACTGAACTGGCTGCTGATTACAACTGGAATATGCGGAATTAATGGAATAACCAGCAAGGTTTAACAAGCCTGGCGCCTTGAAGAACCAACAGACCAAATTTCGCACACACGTAATGGCAGAAAGACGCTGGCAGCGAAGCGCGAGGCCGTAGCAAGCAAGAACGGCGGCCTGCTCTGATAACGACCGCTAAGACACGAATTAACCGGAGCCCGAGATTACGCGAGTGCGCTGATTGCGTGAGCGCAGAGATGGAACGTGGGCTCGTAGTGCGGCAACGTACCGATATGCCTCTTGCGAACCTTAGTTGAACCAGTTTTGGAACAGACTGGGAGTACAATTGCCGGGAGTGCAATATCCGAGCGGATAGTCGCACGAGCGCAGCGGATCCGTCAGCAAATTCACGGGCAACAGCGCTGTGGAAATAAAGAAGTGGGCTGCAGAGAAGTAGGGCTGAAAAACTTGATTCGAAGTCTGCCCATAACGTTCGACCAGAACGTCCTCAAAATACAAAGGCTGATACTTGATTTCCGGTGCTCGCCAATAAACGGTCGTGCGAGCCAACATGCGTGGGTACTGTCCGGAGTTTCCATCCAACAAAAACTCGTACGATTCATCTTCGGGGCGCTCTCCGTCTTCACGAATATCGACTTGCACAGTTTGGATGGGCTTGCCCAGCAATTCAATGCTGTACTTGGGAATCGACTTGATCGGGTCGATGCCCTCGTAGTCATCCGGTTCATCAAGATCATCCAAATCGGCCAGTTCATCCAGGTCTTCCTGGTCCACTTCCTGAATCAAGATCACAGCTTTGGAAATTTTCGCCGGCCGAATCAAGGGCTCGTCATACGAGACCAATTGAATCGGCAAAGACCACTCGCGCGTCAAATCCTGAAAGTCAATAACTGAAGAATCAGCCGCTTGTGTTTCAGTGACTTGTGATTCAGTGACCAGTGTAGATGCATCGCCCGATTCGCCCTGCGGACTTTCTTCCTGGGCGAACAAACAGCAAGCGGAAATTGAAAGGGCACAACAGAAACCCAAACAGACTTTGATGTTTGACAAGCTCACAACCGCTCCAATCACGCTAGCATTTCGTTCAGCTTTGAATGCGCAGTATTCCACCTGGGACTACTGATTGTTTCGATTATCGGTGATTTAACGATCTCGGCGTCAGAATCCAGAGCGTTGGAGAAACAACCATCACAACCGTCAAAGCTTGCCAGTTTCAAATCCTGCTGATCAAGTGGCTTCCGGAACGGCAAATTCGGGCTCACCGGTGGTTCGTTGGTAAGAAATTCCTTGATCCAGTGGAAACAACTCCTTCCCTTCAGCGCGTAAACGAGGAGCATGGTCGCTTTCGTAAGTCTGGAATTTTTCACGAGACTCAAACACATAGCGAATCTCGTATGTCAGGACTTCGTCATCCATTTTGACGACCTCGCCCGACTGAGCGCCACAGTCAATCACGTCCTGGATATGAATGTCACGCAGCCAAGCCAACCAGTGGTCAGCTAATTGAATGTTGCCAGTAAACTGACAACGGACAGTGTAGTAGTACATAGTTCAGCGATCGATCGAGACAATTTCGCCGCCGGCGATCGTACTGATCGATTGCCAGAGGTCTGGAAAAATCTGATCGTTACGGAAAGTCACCGATCCGTCAAGCATCAAATTGTTGACACCGGCCGCATGATAACTTCTAGAAGTCACCGCAGCATAAGTCGGTTTGACCAAATCTCTGCCTTCTTGCCACGAGTTATAGTCGATATCGTATTCCACGCCTTCGTATTCGTAGGGCACAAAAGTATTTGGCGGGAAAACCGTCGTAAAACCCGTATGGTGAACTCGACCGTCAGGCCAAACGGTGTGCCCGGTGTTTTGGCCATTGGCTCCAGCCAGCTTGTAGCTGTTGACTGTCACTCCCATAAAATGATCACTCTGGACCGGCAACGTCGAATCGATCGAAGTCGCATTCCGAATGTACGGAGTGTAAGCCTTCACCTCGGAAGCGCAGAGCGTGTTGGAAAGTCCGTCTCTGATTTCGGAGTTGCGAGTATCCTTGTTGACTCGAAACACACCGTCAGTAACAGCGCCGCTTACCGGATCATGAATTAGCCAAGTCCCCATATTGAAACCGTAATTCACCGGATGAACATAGGGCGCGCCATCGCGGAATCTCGGTTCATCGTTGATTTCGCTGGGGCACATGAAAGGCTCGATCCGCTGAGCTGGTACTCCCGACGCAACTTGATTGTGCCAGTCGTCGTTCAAGTCAATTTTTCGATACGCGTTATCCTGTTCCAGGTATGACATGATCCTGGCATGAATCGACCACGAAAAGTCTGTCGTGGTTCCCGGAGCGACCTGGAAACTGGCCGGGTAATTCCGGTGTGCTGAATAGTAGTTGCCGGTAGCCAAACCGACCTGTCGCATATTGTTTGCGCAGAAAGTTCGTCGAGCCGCTTCTCGTACAGACTGTACGGCGGGAATCGTGATCGCCATCAATATTCCAATCACGGCGATGACCACTAATAACTCGATCAGTGTAAAACCAACACGAGTCGAAGCATTTCGGGCGGAAACAACCTGGCCGCAATCCATGATCCTGGGCCCAGTCTGGCGTAAGTCTGAAGACAATCTAGAGGCGAAATTCATATCCCTATTTTGAACCACCATTCGACAAATGGCAATCAATTGGCCGCAAAGTCCTTTCGCCGATGTGTGCTTAACCACGCAGTTTGGACTGTTTTTGACGAAAATCCGAGCATGAACTGTTAGCAGAACGGGCAGAATACTGGCGAGCGTCGATCAGCAGGCTTTTCGAACTACAGCAGATCTGGCCAGTTCTTTCGCAACGGTTTGCACACTCTGCGGGTCAAGCGCTATTCGGTTCGAACAAGTTCTTAACGACTCTTCGACCAGTTGGCAGAATCCAGCAGCAACTTGTTGCTTAAAGGAAAAAGCACCAGCCCCGATACGGCCAATGCGACGGCAACCCAGAAGAAGGTATCGCTCAAACCCAACTGGCTTTGTATGTATTCGACAACTCGCGGCCCGACCAAGGCAATTGCCCAGGCTCCGCCCAACAACAAACCGCTTGCAAAACTTGTGCGATGTGGCAGCAGCCGCTGTCCGACGGCAACCGTAACCGGGACCATCGATGCGAAACCGATTCCGGCCAACATTGTAAAGATCCCGGCAAACCGGGTTTCCACGAATGGCAATATTGCGATTGCCGGAGCAAACAGAAATGGCCCCAGGACGAGCGGCCATTTTTCTTTGCCAGCTTTAATCAAAGACCCGGCTGCAAAACCTCCGATCGCCATTCCAGCAATCATAAAACCGTTCAACTGACCCACGGTTGGTGCAGCGAGTCTGGCAATTTCCAGTTCGTCAGTCAGTCCGGCGGAAGTAGCAACTCGGCCCTCAACCAACCGAACCATCAAATACACCAGCGACATGTTGACGGAAAAACGAATTGAAGCGGCAATGTACAGCAGCCCAATTGAAATCCAGCGGCTACTGGCACGGCCAATCGACGCGGTCACGGTCTTGAAGTCTTTTCCACGGTGCTCGATTCCCGAAATCGCCCAGTGAAAGACCAGCCCAACCAATACTCCGGGAATAATGAACCAGCGGAGCGAGTAAATTCCGTACTCGGCAATGAAGCGGCTTCCCAGCACTGATCCGATCGCGCCACCGGCCATGCCGGCGACGAAAAACAGACTGACTGCCAGTGAACGACGATGACTTGCCAATTGGCCAATCGTCGAAGCGGCGATTGGATGAAACATTCCGTTGCCAATCATGCCGAAGATGTAAAACACAAACACGGTGAAAACATTGCCGGCAAATCCCAACGAGCAAATCCAGGTGGCCGCCAGGACAATTCCCAATCCGCCAAAAAACCGCTTGTTCGTCAGATCGCTCAACCAGGCAAACAGCGGCTGAGCCAAGCCCGATGCCAGCGAACCGGCGCCCAGAAACCAGGCTGCCTGTACTCTAGTCATACCAAAGTGTTTTTCGATTAAGCCCAAAGAAGCAGGGATCGAAAAGGAATAGATGTCGACGCACATATGCCCCAACAAGATCACAATAAAAGCAACACCAAACCATCTGGCAGGCGTGCTGGAAGCGGTCGATTGGGATGACGATCCAGGCAACACCGCGGTCGTTTTTTGTTGGGTCGGCGGCTTGGCCACGTTAATTAGTGCAGAAAATTCTGGGCGGCAGCGTTATGGACGGATGACTTGAAAAAACAAATCATCTACCCTTATTCTTAATTGACTTTAACCGGTTCCGATACCGCAAATCGAAACAGCGACCCGAAACAGGCGACCAGTGTACTCATGGACCAATCAGTTCTGTCCAGACAAAAACTCGGCAACCAGGTTCAATCCTCTGTGATCATACTTGGAATGGCCGCCATCTCGGGCATCGTGGGTTGGCTGTTGGCTGGCTGGTTCGGGTTTGTGTTGGCAATCGGATTCGCGATATTTCTTTGCCTGTTTGCGGGCAGACTGTCGCCCCTTGTGGTTCTCCGCATGTATCGAGCTCGCGAAATCACAGCTCAAAACGCTCCCGATTTGACTCGCATATTCCAGGAATTGTGTCGTCGAGCCGAATTGGATTCTGCGCCTCGACTGTTTTACATCCCCAGTCGAATGATGAACGCGTTTGCGATGGGCAGTGACGATAACGCCTGCGTGGCGGTCACCGACGGAATCCTGCGGCTGTTGCGACCAAGAGAAATGGCAGGCGTCCTGGCTCACGAAATAAGCCACGTTCGACATCGTGACATTCGGGTTTTGTCGATTGCCGACGTGTTCACCCGCATCACGTCGTTCGTTTCGCGATTGGGGCTGTTTGTGTTGTTGGGAGCCATGGGCTGGTACCTGCTGACCGACCAGCCAACCTGGTGGTTAATCAAGGGCCC
>CAZOXC010000101.1:0-8138 GCA_964583205.1 uncultured Pirellulaceae bacterium
TCCGTGTACTTTGCAGCAAATTTCGATGCAATTCTTCCAGTTCCTTGCATCAGCTCCGCGTCGCACCAAAATACTCATTGTAGATTTTTCTCTGTTTGGATGAGAGAATTTGGATTAATTGCTTGTCCGCCTCTTTCCCAAGCTTGTTCCTTTTTTTGATGACTTTTCTCAGTTGGTCTGTCAGGTCACTATTTAAGATCTGAAACCTGGTATTGATTTCGTCATATTGCCGTTGATCAAGTGAGATTGCGTCCCGAACAGGTTTCAGTTGAACATCGAATATTATACCCGCCGACATCATGCTCCAATGAACCAACAACTGTTCTAATCTCCTCTTTTGTGCGGGAACCAAAACACCCTGGAGTTTCTCCAATGTCCCTCTTCGCATGTTCAAAGCATCTGTTCGCGCTTGCTCGATATCTTCGGGTTTGCCAAACCTCGTAGCCGATTCAAGCTCTTCTTTGAGCTTGGTGATTTGCTGGCGCTGAGCAGGAGTCAGGCCAAGTTCTTCAGCGATCGAGTCGGTAAATTCCAATGTGATACTTGGTCTGGGGATTGACCTTTGTATCATCGTAACAAAATTGAAATTTCCTTCGGAATTGTCTTCTACGAACCATATTGCCTTTTTCAATCGCGATTGAAGTGCATTTTGTGTTTTTGTGGACTTCTCGAATTCAATTTTGGTACCGAGAAAGTCAGATAACGTCTCAGCTTGGGTTGGGCTAAGTGTCTCATCAATTAGGTCTTCAGTCGACGCAACAAATGATTGCTGGGAGGTTTCGTATTCTTCAGCAAAGAGTGACTCAGTTTTCGTTTTAAAAGCCTCCCTTTCTTTTTCTATTTGTGATCTTTGATCAGAGGTAACATTCAAAAGTTCCAGTGCAAAATTGCTAAAAATCAGCGAGTTGCATGAATAAATGTCTCGACGATTATCAAGATTAACTATTCGCGCAGCAGCGATAGCTCGGAAATTTTTGACTTGAAACGGAAGCAGCGCCTTTTCCATTTCATTCTTTGCAACAAGACACACTCTGCTTGCGACTTCGTCAAAGTTAGCTCCATCTTTGCCATGTTGCCGCTCCCAGCTACGTACAAATTGCTGTCGTATCTCTGAAAGGCGCTTCGCTTGATCATCCGTCAACTCAACTACTTCATCTGCCTCTTTTACATTTCTATCCAGCATAATGATCGTAGTGATGATCTCTACTTCGGTTTTAGAAAGCACCTCCGAGTTTTGTCCGTTTAGCTGTTGGCACCAAAATACCAAAGTCACTGAAAAGACTAAAACGAAATTCGATATTTGCCGGCACATGTCTTAATTCCCTCTATCTCGTTGAAAGTATTTATCTACAACAGAATCAAGCCGTTCACCAAATATACATCTGGAGCTGCCGGATCTTCTGTCTCCCATTATCATCAAACGGTTCATCATCCAAATTGACTTTGAATTCTGGTTCCGAATCGCCGGAACTCAAGGTAACCTCATTCTCGTTCGACCATGATTGTCAGATTCTATTGCCTGACTAGACGATTAACATTTGCACCAACGAGTGTTTAGCATTATCCATAAAGGACATGGATGTTTTGTATGGTTTGTCGGAAACGTAGGTGTAATCACCTATGGATTAAAAAGTTGCCTGTCCTGTATCCTGGTCCTGTATTCTGTAGTAGCTTGCCCGGAGATTAACGAGGCAATAGCCGCTGGGCTGCCCCCCATATTCCGTACCAGGGTTTTTTTGAGAGTGCGGAATGCGATTTCTGTTTTGCTGCAATAGGCGCACAAAAAAAGCGAGCCGAAGCTCGCTAATTCGTTTGGATTGAGAACGGAGGTTATCCGTCGGACTCTTCCGATTCATCACCACCTTCTTCGGTTGATGATTCTTCTTCACCAGAGCCTTCTTCTGCAGAACCCTCGTCACCTGAACCTTCAGTGCCGGAACCCTCTTCACTGGAGGTTTCTTCTGCCGAGCCTTCATCACCAGCGTCTTCATCACCAGCGTCTTCATCACCAGCGTCTTCGTCACCAGCGTCTTCGGTACCAGAGCCTTCAGTACCAGAACCCTCTTCTGCCGAGCCCTCTTCTTCCGAGTCCTCGTCGCCGGTGGGTTGGTCGTAAGGGCGATTGGGTTGAGCTGCGCCGCCGCCACCGCCCAGCCTTAACGTCGGAACGTTATTCTTGTCGATGCTGTTAACGACTTTCTTGGCAGGCAAACGAGATTCGGGAAATTCATTGCCAGCATGGAATCCGGAGAACATCCAGGCATCTTCGTATACACCCTCGGCTTCAGTAGTTGATTCGGAAACGATTTTTTTGGATTTTTGATACCAGACCCACATGTCAAACTTTAACAGGGGCAGACCACGCGAGATCGAATATCGTTCAACGCGAGTGTTTCGTTCACTCAGATCTTCGACAGAGCCGGGTTTCATACCTAAAACAGCATGAATGTCTTCATCGGTTTTGTTGGCGGAATCGCCTTTGTCTGACAGCTCCTTGATTTTGTCCTGGATTCCGGTGTAGGCCGGACGAGCAACTGCGTACTCGTAGATTCCAGCGGCAATCACCAACAGTAAAACAACGACCAGGATGATTTGTCGAACGCGACCGCTGCCGCCTCCGCTTTCACCGAAATCTTTTTCTGGTTTTTCAGACATCTATTCTCTCTCTAAGCTTTGCTAGTCTATAAATCAAAACAACAACTTGATTGTAACGTGATTGAGATTCCGATTGCAGGTTCGAAGTTCCATAAACCCTTGATAATTTTCGGTTCAATCGGCTTTCAATACCTATTTTCGGTCTATTTTGCCACAGACAGGGCCTCGGTTGCCCGGCCTGGCGAGCCCATCGCGTTGTAACCACCGTCCAAATGCAATATCTCGCCCGTGATTCCATCCGAGTGGGGCGAGAGCAAGAACGCCCCGGTGCGACCCACCTCCTGGTGTGTGACATTGCGGCCTAAAGGAGCCATGCGTTCGTAGAGCTGCAACATTTCGCCGACTCCAGCGGCGGTGCCAGCCAGGGTCTTCAACGGACCGGCACTCAGAGCGTTCACTCGAATGCCTCGTGGACCAAGGTCAAATGCCAGGTACCGCATACTGGCTTCCAGTGCCGCTTTGCAGATTCCCATGACGTTGTAGCCGGGAACGCATTTCTCGCCGCCGTAGTAGGACATGCAAGCCACTGAAGCACCATCGGCCAGGATTCCTTTGGCTGCCTGGCAAACGGCGATCAAGCTGTACACGCTGATATCCATGGCCATCCCGAATCCTGCTCGACTGGTATCAATCGTGTCGCCCTGCAAATCGGTTCGATCGGCAAACGCGATCGAGTGCAGCAGAAAATCGATCTGTCCGAATTCTTTGCCGGCATGGTTCATCACTTCGGCAATTTCCTCGTCCGACTGGACATTCAAGGGGACCAGAAACTTTGCGTTATCGTGTCCGTCGATGCACTTTTCCACTCGCCGCCGATTTTTTTTGCGATCATCGTCCGGTCGATCCGGCAGATGAGTGAAGCCACACTCGCCACCCTGATCCATGATTTCCTGCGCGATGGCCCAAGCGATTGATCGATCGTTGGCAACGCCAAGGATCAGGCCCTTTTTGCCTTCGAATATGCCCATTTCTTATTCCTGTATTCTAAAACACTGCATGGGGCCTTATGCTCGACCCGCGTATTCCAATTGTTGATATTGCAGATAATCGATAGGCTTGACGCCATCAATCAAGCATTGATAACACGAATAATTCTGTTGAGCAATTGCCGCCGGGCACCATAATTCCCGTATTGGCATAATTCAGTGTTCTGAACGCCATACCTGACTATCCACGAGGCCCACGTTGTCACTCATCGAGAAAATCTCTGAATCCGACATTGGCAAACAGCTGAGTCCCCGTTTAATCAAGCTGGCACTGGAGTTCGAATCCGAATCTGAATTCCTGTCTGCGAGTCTGGGTTTGCTGGGCTCGCAACTTGAATGCTCGGCCGCCGGGCTGCTGCAGGGTGCCAAGGGCCAGTGGCGAGTGCTGGGGCAGTCGGCTGAATTGGGCGAGTTGCCTTTTGACCTGTTGGCTGAGGCGCTTGACCAGAACCAGCCACAAAGCCAGTCCGGGTGGTTGGCCGTTCCGCTGTCCGAGCAATCCAATTCGGCAGAGGCGATTTTGTTCACTGGCGTCAGTTCCCCGGTCGAGCACATCGAATCAATCGCGTCTGCCTTCGTCCTGTCCACCCAGGTCTTTCGCCGGCTCCGCAATGAAACTCGGCAGAGCCATCGACTATCGGCGATGCTGGAAATGACATCCACATGGAGTCAGTCGCGCGAAACAGACCAACTGCTGATTTCGATCGCCGAGACCTCCACGCAGCTACTGGATGCCGAGCGAGCAACCATTTTTCTCTGGAACAAGTCCACCGGAGAGTTGATCGGCAAGCCCGCTTTGGGAGTCGAATCGGGTGTACTTCGCATCGCTGATTCGGTTGGAGTCGTTGGTCAAGTGATCCAGACCGGCGAACCGCAGCGAGTCGATCAGGATGTGGCGGTTGAACAGGCCCAGATCGATCGAGCGGTCGATGAAAAACTGGATTTCGAGACTCGTTCTCTGCTCTGTGTGCCGATGGTCGACAGCAAGCAGAACATTATTGGCGCCTTTGAGTTGATCAACAAAATTGGCGGCAACTTTACTGACGACGATCAAAATGCCTTGACCGACCTGGCCAACTATGCGGCGGTCGCGATCGAGAATACTCAGTACGTCGAACAGAGCGATTCGACTCGAAAACAAGTCGCCGACGAAGCCGCCGATAAAATCCAGTTGATCGGAAATTCGCCCGCAATGCAGAAGATCTCGGAAACGATTGACCGTCTGGCACCCACCGATCTATCCGTTTTGATCCTTGGCGAAAACGGAACCGGTAAAGAAGTTGTGGCTCAGATGATCCACTTTAAGAGCGAGCGCCGCAACAATGTGCTGGTGGCCGTCAATTGTGCCGCGATTGCCGAGTCCTTGTTGGAAAGCGAATTGTTCGGACACGAAAAAGGTGCTTTTACTGACGCCAGCGATACTCGTCAGGGCAAATTCGAACTTGCGGACAACGGTACCCTGTTTCTGGATGAAATTGGCGACATGAGTCCGGGCGGGCAGGCCAAATTGCTGCGAGTCCTGGAAGACAATGTCGTCGTGCGAATTGGCGGTTCCGTTTCGATTGCAACCGATGTGCGAGTGATCGCGGCGACCAACCAGGATCTGGAGCAGGCGGTCAAGGAAAAAGAGTTTCGCCAGGATTTGTTCTTCCGGCTGAATGTCGTCACGATCCAGTTGCCGCCCTTGCGAGAGCGGGGCGATGATGTGCTGCTGCTGGGCGGTCATTTTCTGGTCGAGTTCTGTAAACGAGCGCGGAGGAAGGTGCCAGAGTTTTCGCCCGCCGCTCAAAAGCGTTTGCTGAGTCATCATTGGCCCGGGAACGTGCGCGAGCTTCGAAACATGATGGAGCGGCTCAGCTACTTGCACGCGGGCGATCAAATTGATGTGGGCGATTTGCCCTTCGCCACCAGTGCGGCCGTGGATCAGGAAGGGAGTCCGATGGATCTGCCACTCACCGAGGCCACTCGGCATTTCCAATGTGAATACATCGACCAGCACATCCATCGGTCAGGTGGAAATATGACCGAAGCCGCCCAGCGACTGGGAATGCACCGCTCGAATCTGTACCGGAAAATGAAGCAACTGGACATGGATGCCACGGAAGAATAGTCGACAGGTATTTTTGGCGGGTGGCCGATAAAGGCGGTCAGCCAAGGCTGGATGGGGCAAATCTACCAATCGGAACTCGAGTCTGGCTGGAATTTTGGCCCTCGACCAGCAGCCGGAAATCGGCTAAAATTCGCGATTCTAAATCTACTTGAAATTCGTAAGAATACCCAAAAATGTACGCGATTATTGCTGACGGCGGACGCCAATACAAAGTTGAAGAAGGCCAATTCCTGGAGATCGATTACCGGGAAGTTGAAAAAGGTGACGCAATCACTTTTGAAAGAGTTCTGGCCAAGTCAGACGGCGAAACTTTTAACCTGGGACAGCCCACAATCTCGGGTTCTTCTGTAACGGCCAAGGTTATCGAGCAGACCAAGGGCGAAAAAATTTACGTGCAAAAATTCCGCCGACGTAAGAACAGTAAGCGTCGTACTGGCCATCGCCAGAAATACACCAAGGTGCAAATCGAAAAGATCGGTTAGTTCCAGTTGGACAGCAAAAGAACAGGACGCTATGTGGCGTCCTTATTTTTTGCGCTGGCGTCCTTATTTTTTGCGCTGGCGTCCTTTTTTTGCGCTGGCGTCTATTCGTGACGCAATGCTTCGATGGGATCCATCTGGGCGGCTCGGATCGCAGGATAGATTCCGAAGACGATTCCAACCAGTACAGAAATTCCGAATGACAATGGAATCGAGAATTCCACGATTTTCGGTTTCATCTCTTTGATCTCTGGTGGAAGTCCCTCGTACATTGCCGGAAAATTGTCTTGAACAACATCGCGAATCGGATCCACGGAGTAGGTTGCCAGACAACCGAAAGCGATTCCAACCAAACCACCGACGATCGAGAGCACAATGGTTTCCACCAAAAATTGCCGAATGATATCGGCTCGTTTGGCGCCTAGCGCGCGGCGAACACCGATCTCTCTGGTACGCTCGGTGACCGTAGCCAGCATAATATTCATAATGCCGATGCCGCCGACCAGCAACGAGATTCCCGCGATCACGGCCAGAAAGATCAGATAGACTTTCTGCGTGGCCTCGGCTCGTTTAATCAGCTCGTATGGAACGATGATCGAAAAGTCCTGTCGCTCCGGATCGTTCAACCGCATGGTCTGCTCGACCACATTTGCGATTCGCTCAATACGCTTGGTATTGGCAACCTTCAGAGTGACCTGAGTGAGTTCGAAATGCTCCACGGAAAATGAGCCTGACGAACGCTTGGTTTCCTGATCGCCCATCCTTGATTGCATGGTCGAGATCGGAATATAAACGTCCAGAGAAAAATCCTGACCGGAGAGCGACCCACCGATGGCACCGGTAGCATTTCGATGCTTGAGCACGCCCACGATCTCGTAGAACTCTTTCTTATCCGGTAGATAGATCTGTTTTTTGATTGGATCTTCTGAAGGAAACAGGATCCGGGCAAGCTCGGCCGCGATCACGCAGTACGAGCGATTTTTTTCGATATCGGTCGGGCTCAGAAATCGACCTCGGTCGATAAACAAGCGATTGATTTCCTGGTATTCAGGCGTGCAGCCAACCAACCTTCCGTCCAGCGGTTTGACTTTGGCATTTCCTTGATAGGAAAACTTCATCGTCAATTCACGGATCGGGATGGCCGCAGCAATATCTGGAATCGTGTTTGCCAGTAGATCTTTTTCGGCACGAGTGATGCCGTACATTCTGACTTCATTGAAGGCACCACCTTGTTCAGTAGGCGGCTTCATGGTGCGGATGATAATGTTTTCAGCACCCAGGTCTTCAACCTGTTTTTTTGCCTCTTCGCTGATCCCCTGACCAATCGCCAGCAGCGCGATCACGCTGAAGACCCCGATCATGATTCCCAGCATGGTTAGCAGAGACCGCATTGGGTGCAGCAGCAAGCTCTTGACGCCAAGTTGAAATGTGCGGATCCAGATGAGCATGAATTAACTTTTGGGCGTTTGGCTGTCTTGAGGTAAATCGACCGGCAGGGCTCCAACAGGCTGTGCTGCAACACTGGGACTACCATCGTTGGTAATGATTTTTCGGTCTTTGTTTTGCTCGTCAATTTGAATCAAACCATCGCGGAGACGAATGACCCGCTTGGCGTGTTCGGCGACTTCATCTTCGTGAGTCACCATGATGATGGTTCGGCCTTCCTGGTTGAGCCGTTCGAACAAGGCGAGAATCTCGTCGGTGGTGACCGAGTCCAGGTTACCTGTTGCTTCATCAGCCAGAACAAATTGTGGGTCGTTGATCAGCGATCTGGCAATTGCCACACGTTGCTGTTGACCCCCGGAAAGTTGAGTGGGGCGGTGATCCAGCCGGTCACCCAAACCAACCATTTGAGCCAGCTCGAAACAGCGTTTTTTGGTTTTGGAATTGATGCGTCCCATGTAATAC
>CAZOXC010000102.1:0-8118 GCA_964583205.1 uncultured Pirellulaceae bacterium
GTTCTTGCCGCCCAGACTTACCGCCGGACTTTATCGGCCAGCGGCATAGGCACCGCTGCGATCCAGGTTCTGGCGAGATACCTGGATTCCGCTGCGAAGAATCGCGTCGGTTGCTTCGGCGGTGTAACCGTCTTCGGCTGGCTTGGCGGCAATTTCGACGACAACATCGGGTTTGACGCCTCGCTGGCTGATGGCCACGCCGTGCGGCGAGTAAAATTTAGCGGTGGTCAAGCGAATACCGCCACCTGAAATATTGAGTGGGAAGATTCCCTGCACGCTGCCCTTGCCGTAGCTCTGGGTGCCCACGATAACGCCTCGATCATGATCGGCAATCGCCGCGGCAAAAATCTCGCTGGCACTGGCGGAATCTCCGTCGACCAATACGACCAAGGGAACTCGCCAGGTACCGGGCCGTTTTGCCCGATGGATAAAGTCTTCCAAAGGATTGCGACCTTGAGTCGACACAATCACTCCTGTATCGATAAATCGATCGGCTAGTTCGACCGAGGCATTCAGCAGCCCGCCTGGATTTCCTCGAACATCCACGATCAAGCTCTGCATCCCTTTTCGTTGCAGGTTCCAAAGGGCTGCATCGAAATCACGCGGTGTGGTTTTTTGAAAATTGGTGATCCGGATATAACCGATGCCGGACTCGGGATCGACAATGCGAATTGAATCGACACTGGGGATCGCTACGTTTTGTCGACTGACTCGCAGAGGTCGCTGGTTTCCATCTGGTGATTGAACCACGATTTGCACGATGCTGCCGACTGGACCTCGCAACATGTCTGCCGCTTTTTCGCCACCGATTTCTTCCACAACCTTGCCATCGATCGAAAGAATGTAGTCGCCACCCAGGATTCCGGCCTGACCGGCGGGTCCATTGGGAATGACGCTGACGATTTCCAGACTCTGCTCGGCGGTCTTTAACTCAACGCCCAGTCCGACGAAGTTACCTTCGATCTGCGACATGGTCTCGCCATACTGGCTTTGTGACAGGAACGAGGAATATGCATCAAGCGCAACAATCGCTCCGCTGATGAATTCGAATGTGGAGATGCCGATCGGAAGCCCCAGCTTCTGGTTGGAGACTCGAGTGGCATTGCTGGCGATGACATAAGCATCCTGGCGACTTTTGACCGGATAGGTATTCGTAGCATTCCGCAGCCAGGAAACCATTTCGTTGATTTGTTCGTCAGAGACGCTGGGCAAGTAGTCATCACGGAATTCCTGATCGGAAATGGCAATTTCCAGACTGGCCAGACCGTGCCGAGCCAGCGTATCCCAATCGGGTTTGTCCACGTGATAAGATTCTATTTTTAACAGCACTTCAGCGTACAGATTTAAGGCTGCGCCGGCTTTGGCTGACTTGATCGTTTTGACAAAACTGGTGTCCGAGTACCGACGTTCCAGTTCAAAATGGATTCGCGATATCGCTCGACGCTGTTTGAGTACTGAGTTTTTCGGATAAGACTTCAGGGCCTGCTGGTAGAACACCATCGCTTCGCCCCAGCGGCCTTCGATTTCGTAGTCGCGGCCAGATTTGACGATGCCTGCGATGATGTCGGCGACCGAGTTGTTCGGATCAGCAGCGCGAAGATGCTGTGCTGATGCCGGTTGTACTGGAGCCGGTTGTGCCGAAGCCGGTTGTGCCGATGCAGGTTGTGCCGATGCAGGTTGTGCCGATGCAGGTTGTGCCGAAGCAGGTTTGAATCGAGTCTGCGAATCCGTTCCATTTGGAACCTGGGAATTCTGACTGCGACCCTGGAAGTTTCGATCTTGTTGGAAGTTTCGATCTTGATAGTGATGCGAGCTGGCAGCCGGCCTGACGATCGAACCTTGGACGAAAGTCGTCCTTTGATGATTCGTTTGGGCGGACACATCACTTGTAATCAAACAAGTGGCCAACAGACAAAGAAGGGGGAGGTTTTTTCTTAGCAACATAGAGCAATCCGTTTGGTCTTCGCTGTTGGGCCGAGCGTAAACTCAGGTCAGGGAGAACCTTCGGACAAAATGCCCGGGCACTCAGCGAAGTGGCTAAAATTCGGCCCAGCATTCCTTGAGCGTCGCTCACAATCAAAGGCGGCGGATCACCGAAGTGATCACAACACGATTGAGGGGGCGGTCGAACTAAGAACAGCACAAGGCCATAGAAAAATAGATCACGTTTTTGCCACGGTCAAAAAAACAAAACGAGATTTTGTCCGTGTGATCCATACAACCCTACGCATTCAAAGCGAATGAATGACTCATGACGAATATGGCGGACAAATCTCCGCCAAAAGGGTTGCCTGGTGCGTCCCGGCATGGTTGGTACGCAGCATAATTGACAAAGGTTCGCGCCAGCTGGTTTTAACCCTGACAATTATTTTTGATGGCACTTCCTGATGTATCAATTGCGGAATTTGATCACGTTGAACGACCAAAAAAGCCTTGTTTTCGTCAGAGTTTAACTGATCAGATTGGCCTGAATTCTTCGTAAAACTCTGCGATTCGGACTCGTTAGGCCCCAATTCAACGGAGCGATTCAAACTCCGGGCCGCTGTACCAATCGATCGGCAAAGTTGGCAGTCTGTCGAGGCATAAAAAAAGCCGGCTTGAACCGGCATGATGGGATCTTAATTTCGAAAATTGAATCTAAATAGTTTCGGCTGCCGCTGAAGGTGCGTCAACATTCAGCATGGCCGGGCTGGGAACCGGGGCCGAAGACTTGCGCCGCCGACGCTTGGTTTTAATCTTGCTCCATTCCTTGGTCAGCAATTCGAATACTTCCGGAGTTTCATAGCGGGCGACCGCTTTCGACTCCGGGATGGGGCCAACTAGTCCTCGAAAAACCGGCATGCCACGCAGTGACAGATCTGTACTGCAATCATCGATGCCAATTTGCTCGTATTGTTTATGTATTTCGTCCAGCGATTCGTGGTCGGTGATTTTCAAGTCACCGTCTGCTGATCGCATAACGACTCGAATTGTCTTTGCTGCCATGGGAACTTGCTTTATTTTGGGGATGGGACCAGGGAGAGAACCAGTACTCGTCGATTCCGGTTATCAGCATTTGATTTCTGACAAGCAGCTGTGTCGAGAAACTGTTCTCAGTCTATAGCTTCGGCACTCCATCACAACGCAAAACACAAAAGTTGCCCAAGCTGGAATGTCACTACCAGATGATACGTTCCGAATAACCCGCAACATCGGAACTCAATCGCTCGAAGGGTGACTTGGCGACGCGATCAGGGACCGGCAAAGGGAATGAAATCCCATAGCCCGGTGAAGATCACAATTACCAGCGAGGCGACGGTGACCAGCAGAATTACCATTCCATAAACCGCCAACAGCGGCGCCAAGTAGGGAGCAGTGGCCTCGGCCAAGCTCATCTCGGCCGGAACAAACAAGCCAATCAGAAACGCACCGATCACAAAGAACAACAGCAGGATCAGGCCTCCCTTGCGGCCACCTTGATAGTCCGTCATGCTGGGCGCCATGTGACTGCCGACGCAAAGAATGATGTACAGGAACAGCCAGGTTTGCCAGTTGGCCAACCCCTGGGAAAATACCTTGGTCATCATAGTCGTGGTCATCGTGAAGACTTGACCGATCAGACCTGCATCCGCCGAGCCCGCTTCCATCGACTCGGTCAGCACGCCGGGGTAGAAAATCCGCATGGCGATCAGCAATACCAGCGTGCCCCCAGCCAACGGTGCAATCCCGATAAAGGCATTGCCAATTTCCTGGAACAGGCTGTCTTTGCGATAGGAATGTTGCACGTAGCCCAGCCTGCCGGAATCAAAGTCGGGCTCGAACAAGGCCATTTTCTCGATTCGATGGCGGAACACTACACACATTAATGCGTGACTGAGCTCATGAATCGGCGTGCCCAGCCAGGCCGTCCACAGAACGCTTTTCCAACCGAAGCGTCGCGACATCCGGGCCTGAACGAGCCGCTCCAAAAAGTGGATCGTGAGTGCGAACAGCATCGCCGGCGCGACCAGCACCAGGCAGCACTGCAGCAAAAACATCAATCCGCCTTCAATGCTTCCCAAATACACGTAATCGCTCAATCAGTAATTTCCATTCCAACTCTTGCAAAACTGAATTCACAAGGGACGCCTGAACTATATCGTAAATCGAGTTGTCTGTTCAGCAGACAAATCGTCTGTTACTTTTGATTCGTGCTGTGACTCGATAGATCGTGAACATTTTGCCAACTCGCCCTGCAAACCAGGAAGAAAAATTGACCGGAAGCCCGGCAAGTCAGAACCTTGTAGCCAAACCCAGCCGCGATGAATTGCGAGATGGGCAGGTGCTTTGCGATTTTTGCTCGGCAAAATGCTGCAAGTACTTCGCGTTGCCGATCGATACGCCAAAATCATTCGAAGATTTCGAATACATCCGCTGGTACCTGTTACACGGTCGCGCTTCGGTGTTTGTCGAGGAAGAAACCTGGTACTTGCTGGTGCATACTACTTGCAAACATCTGGGCGAAGACAATCGATGTGGCATTTACGAGACTCGTCCTCAGATTTGCCGTGACTATTCGACCGACGAATGCGAATACGAAGATTCCTGGACTTACGACAAGTATTTTGAAACGCCCGAACAGATTACCGACTATTGCGAAGCTATGTTCAGTTCACCGGAAGATGGCAACTTTCGATCGCCAAAACCCAACCCGTTAAACATCATTCAATAACTATGGCCGACATCATCAAACCGCGAACGTTGAGCGGCTTTCGCGACTTCCTGCCCGAAGCCATGATGGCTCGAGAATCTCTGGTCGAAACGGCTCGCCGAGTCTACCGTTCGTTTGGCTTTGCCCCAATCGATACGCCGGCTCTGGAGTACTTTGAAATTCTGGCAGGCAAGGGCAGCGAAGAAACCGATCGCCAGATGTACCAGTTTAAGGATCAAGGCGATCGGCATGTCGGCATGCGTTTCGATCTGACTGTTCCGCTGGCCCGTTATTGCGCACAGCATATCCACGAACTAGGCACACCTTTCAAACGTTATCACATCGCTTCGGTTTGGCGAGGTGAACGTGCCCAGGCGGGACGGTACCGTGAGTTCATGCAGTGCGATTTTGACACCGTTGGAACCACGTCGGTAAACAGTGACATCGAATCCGCGATTGTGATTTTCGAATTAATGCGGGCAATTGGATTCGAACGGTTTCTGATTCGCATCAACAATCGGAAAGTTTTGAATGGCTTTTTGCAGAATGTCGGCCTGCTCGAACAATCTGCGGCTGTGCTTCGTTCAGTTGACAAGCTGGAAAAAATCGGCCGGGAGAAAGTGGTCGAAGAACTCAAGACGCAAACTCCGGCAGGCGATTCACAAATCGAGCAAACTTTGAAACTGGTCGAGCAGAAAGACTCTAACCGCCAGACGATCGAGCATCTGCAGTCGCTGGTGAAAGGCAATGAACTTGGTGAACAAGGGGTTGCTGAGCTACGATTGCTGGTCGATGCGGTAGAAGCGATTGGAATCACCGAAGCGAACTTGCAAATCGATCCTTCAATCGCGCGGGGGCTGGATTACTACACCGGCACCGTGTTCGAAACGACCCTGCTGGACTTGCCGAAATTTGGCAGTGTCTGCAGTGGCGGTCGCTACGATAATCTCGCCGAACTTTATACCAAGCAGGAACTGCCGGGGGTGGGTGCCTCCCTGGGACTCGACCGATTACTGGCCGCCATGGAAAAACTGGAATTGGTTAAGCCTTCGCGCTCGCCAGCGCCGGTGCTGGTCACCCTGTTCGAACGTGAATTCCTGAGTCACTATTTGCAAATCGCTTCACAAATTCGCGCGGCCGGAATCAACTGCGAAGTATATCCCGAGTTCAAAAAGATTGGGCAGCAACTGAAGTATGCCGACCGAAAAGGGTTCGCCGCCGCCATTGTCGCCGGCAAAAATGAAATCGACGAGCAACAGGTACAACTGAAAGATTTGGCAAAAGGCCAGCAAATTCAGGTGGCTTACGATGGAAATCCCGATCAGTTAATCGAAAAACTCAAAGAACTTGTGTTATAATTCAAGTGTCGATGTTCCCACTGATTCAGTGGCCGGAACAAATACTTGCACAGTACACACGTGCGGAATAAATACTGGCGGAACCAACAAGATGCTCGACCAAATTTCACTACTTGCACAAAACTATACCGTTCCCTGGCTCATCACTTTGTTGTGTGTGGGTTTGGGCGTATTGGCGATCATCATTCCTCGACCGCGAAAAAAATTCGATCCGTTTTTGAAGGAAACTCGAGCAGACGGTAGTTCTTTCACCAAAACCGTCCGCCATTCTGCCGCTGGTTCCAATAGATCGAGTTCCAAGTATGGTTCGAAGTTAAAAAAATCCGGCGGCCGTAAACGCTAAGCGTTAGGTGAACCTTGGGCTAGTTTCCTTTACGTTCCAGCAATGAGGCGTTGCCATCCGATTCGCCAAGTTGAATCCTGCATCATCATTACGCGAATTGTTGTTGCGAATTCCAATTCATTTGTCGCACCTTCGAGAACTCCAGTAATCCTAACATTAAATGATTGATTCGAGTCAATAACATCTGGAATCGAAATATCCGCCCTCATTGATTCGTTGAAATTGCGAACGAATGGCGCCATAACCGATTTGTTTTCGTTTATTTGTTTGCGATCTTCGCCGTTATAAATTTCAATCTTGTTTATGGAAATCGAATCAAACGGCTCATCTGGAGCCATTACAATACTGAAATTCATTGAAAATGGTGCTTGTTTGTATTCCTGTTGAAAAACAAACGGAATGCCAACTTTTCTTTTTGCACCACCTCCAATCCAAACAATGCCGCAAAAAGGCTCGTCCCCACTTGCGTAAGCTTCCCAAGCATCACCGGAGTTCGTGTCTGAGACTGTTCTTGTATAAGTTGTTTTGTGAATTCCTAATGTTGAAAGCCACAGTGCCAAGCAAATGGCGACAAGAATTCTTATCTTTTTGTAGCTCATCGGATTCGCCTGGCCAATTGAGTTGTTTTTCAGAAAAGTATGGATGGCTTCGACCATCAAGCTGATCAATTTGATCAAGATATTTATCATCATTTGGTGAAAACCATCGATCATCACCACCAAATTGTCCGGCTATGTTTTCAGATCCGATATCAAAAAACATGCATTTTCGGTCTTCATCAAGGCCACAGCAAACTTTTACGATTCCGTGGTCAAAATACCCACTTGGCCCAAAAAGGCCGAGACGAGTGAGCATAAAATAGGTTTCGTAATTCCTTATATTTACTTCAAATCTGGATGCCATGTCTTCACAAAGCCAAGGCAGGGCACCCATTAAACACCCATTTCTGACACGAAACCAATCCAGCTATTTCCAAAACTCGGCTACATTGCCACAAAGAGATTCGACTTCTTCTTCGTTCAGTTTCAACGTTTCTCGCAGCTCAGTTTGTAGATCGGAGACAAGCAAGCACCGTAATGCAAGTATCGCCTGTCCTTTGTCATGCCACCCCCCTTAACTTGTGAACAACTGGACCTGTCCCCGTTGCCTTGCCCGTGACATTGAGACGTCTTCGCTTAGCGTTTGGGTCGATCTTCATTTGAATTTCGCCCGTAACTTGTGGTTCTTGTCCCTCCGACCGAGATTGGTGGAATGTCAATCAATTCAGGTGGGATGTCGAAATTCTTTAGAAACTCAATCGCTCGACGACCAGTGGTGTCATCTTCCTTGTCTTTAGAGAATAGAGCGGCGGCTACATTTTGTCCTTGCCATACAGTTTCGCCGTTGCGATTTACCATAAAAATGGCCATCTTTAATGTGTGGGGATAAGGCGGATATTCACCAAAGAATCCATCGGGCGTTGACTTGATGTTGGTGCTCCGCAATTTGCTGGAAACACTCGTAGGATGCCCTGACACGATGACCAGAGTGTAGTCTGAATTGTCAGCAACGCTAATTCCAGCGTCTTCCAGTTTTTCAGTGAAGATCTCTTTCGCACGACTTGTCACGTCAACAGTTGGCAGGCTAAATCGTCCAAATTCTTTTCGAATCGCTGAACTTGTTACTTTTGATTTCCTTTCCAGCCGATGGACGCCCTCGGCAAGTCGTTGCCAATCTTCATCCGAGGCATCATAGACGTGGGTATCCAC